>JACCXE010000016.1 GCA_013697265.1 Actinomycetota bacterium
GTGATGTTGCCTACGAGAGTGACGCTGTTATCGGTCATGACTCTGCTCCTGTGGCGACTCCAGCCGGAGCGCCTGTAGTTGCCGGCGCCGCTTCGGCGGGCGGGGTTTCCGCAGGACGGGTCGGACGCTGGCGGCCGGCCACTTTCTCCGGAATCCGCATCACCTTGTGACGCAGGACTTCGTCGGCGAGGTAGAGCACCCGGTCGAGCTCGGCCACTGGCCCCGGCTCGGAGTTGAAGGCGAGAAGGACATAGTTGCCTTCCCAACGCTTCTTCAGCTCGTACGCGAAGCGTCGCTTGCCCCACCGATCGGTGGTTGCCTTGGTGCCGTCTTTCGTGATCGGCGCCGTGGCACGGTCGAGAACGGGCCGGATGGCCTCTTCCTCAAGTGTGGCGTCGAAAATGACAACTACTTCGTAAGCCCGCATACGCGGTTTACCTCCTCTGGACCCGGTGTTGTGCACTCGGGGCCCCGCCGAGATGACGGAGCAGGTGGGTTATTCGATTGGCCCCGAAGGGGACATGCGATGGTACTCGACGCGATCTGCCATCGCACTTGGTCAGTATGCCGAGGGGGTGTGACACTTTGGGGGGCCAGCGCAGGCAGGTACCGAGCCAACCGGCACCGAAGAATGTGACAACCCCGACCGCCAGTTTTCTGTGCTGCGCGGCGACAAACCGATCTGAATCGACGAAACTGTCACCATGCGCCCTTGTTGTCACTTCACGCGTCGCCAGCTGCTCCAGTGGGGCGCGCTCGTGGCCGCGACCCCGGTTGTCGCCCAGCTTGAAGACATGCCCCGGGCCTACGGCCTCACGCGGGCGGTGGCCGGGAACCCGGCGCTGCCGATCAACCTCGAACTCGTCACGCTGACGGAGACCTCCGCGATCATCACGTGGTTTACCGGTGACCCGACCCGTCCTGATTCCCTTGGTCGCTTGGCGCCGATGCCGGCCGATACCGAGGTGTTACTGGGCACGTCGAAGGGATCGCTCAAGACGATTCATCACGACACCAAGACGACGCCGTATCACTACGTTGAGATTCGTGGTCTCGAGCCGGGCGAGTCTTACGCGGTTGTCGCGAAATCCAACGGCGTCGCGGCGTTGCCGTCGATCGCAACGGCCGCGGGGCCCTTTGGCACCAGCGCGCTGAACGTGCCCCAGACCCCGCTGCTGTTCACCACGCCGCAGCCGCCCGCGGGTAGGCACCTGTTCACCATTGCGTTGTGCAACGACTTGCACCTTGGCGAGAAGACGGCTGGCCTCGCAACAACACAAGCGGGCGTGGAAATTCCGCCGGGCATCCAGCAGGAGCCGGGCAAGCGCCCGTACCCCGAGATCATGGCGGCGGCGCTCGCGCGCGAAACGCGCGCACGCGGCGCCCATGTGTTGCTCGCTGCGGGTGACGTTTCGAGCGAAGCCGCGCGGGTGGACGTGAAGAGCGCCAAGCACTTCCTCGACCACTTCGGTAAGCACAAGCGCGACTACTTCGTGGCCCGCGGAAATCACGACCGTCCTCACGATGGCGACGCCACGAAGGGCTGCTCGCCGTACCCGGATAGCGCGACTCTGCGCGACTGCTTCCACGACGAGTTCGCGCCCCGCGCTCCCACATGGTTCTCGGTCAAGAAGTTCGGCCTGCGGATCATCGGCATCGACACGTATGACACGACGGGTTCGGGCAACGACAGCAAGCTGAGTGGCGCGCAGATGGCCTTCCTCGGACGTGAGCTTTTGAGGGACAAGGACCGGCCCACGCTCGTGTTCGGTCATCACCCCGTGGTGCTCGACTCGACCACGAACGCTTTTCCGCCGGTCGTCTACGGCATGGAGCGCGAGCAGGCCACGACGCTAACGGCTTGGTACAAGCAGTCGCCGGGCGTGTTCCTGCATCACGCCGGCCACACGCACCGCAACAAACGCGCGATTTCACCTGACGCGCCCGGTGTCGTGTTCCAGGAGGTGTCGGCCACCAAGGAGTATCCGGGAGGCTTCTCGCTCGTGCGTATTCACGAGGGTGGTTACGCCATGAACTTCTACAAGTTCCGTGACTTTGCGGCCCAAGAGTGGACCGAACGCAGCCGTCCCGAATACCTGGGCGCGCAGCAGAACTACACGTTCGGAAACGCGGCCGACCGCAACGTCGTGGTGAAGCGCGACTTCTCAGGCCTCAAGCGCGCCAAGTAGGCGCGACATGTGGCGAAGTCTGCCCCTAACGTTTGGTCATGGCCGACGACCTAGTGCTGCGCGACGACGTCGACGGCGTGGCCACGCTGACGCTCAATCGCCCCGACAAGCTCAACGCGCTGACACCGAGCGTGTTTGTAGCGCTGCGTGCGCATCTTGACGCGCTCGCGACAGACGACCTGGTGCGCTGCGTGGTGCTCACCGGTGCCGGCCGCTCGTTCTGCGCCGGCCATGACCTCGCCGCCATCTCCGAGGGCGAGCACGCGCCGTCGCGTCACTACGAGTCCGAAACCGTGGACGCGCTCGAGGTGCTGCCCCAGCCCACCATCGCGAAGATCAAAGGGCACTGCTTCACCGGCGGTCTCGAGCTGGCATTGGGCTGCGACCTGTTGGTGGCCGCGGAATCCGCACAACTGGGCGACACCCACGGCCAGTGGGGACTGGTGCCGGTGTGGGGTATGTCGGTGCGGCTGCCCGAGCGAATCGGCCGGTCGCGCGCCAAAGAGCTGATGTTTACGTCGCGCCGGATCAGCGGCGACCAGGCCGCGGCACTCGGCCTGGTCGACCACGTCCTGCCCGAGCTCGAACTCGACCTTTTTGTAAACACGCTCGCCGCGGAGATCGGGCAGAACTCGGCGGGCACCAATCGCATCGACAAGACGCTCATCGCGGCCCACGGCGAGCACACGCGGCAAGAGGCGTTGCTCTACGAACGGACGCTGCCCTTTGGCCTGCCCGACGACATGCGCGAACGCATGGCGGCCCCCAGCAAGAAGAAATAACGCGTCGCGTCGTTTGCACCGAACACGGTCCTGGTGCCTTAAGCCTTCACGGACTTCACGAAGTCGAGCACCAGTTCCGCGGTCACCCGAGGTGCTTCCTCAGGGATCCAGTGGCCTGTGCCTTCGAGGATCTCGTAGCGGTAGGGCCCGGTGACGTAGTCGCCAGTGAGGTCGGCGGCCTTGCGGCCCAACGCGAAGTCGCCGGTGCCATAGACGTACATCGTCGGGATGTTGATCTGCCCGACACCGTTGGGCGCGCCGCCCGCGAACAGACCGCGGTACCAGTTGAGCGCGCCGGTGGCTGCGCCCGGTTCGGCCATAAGGTCCAAGTACTCGTCCGCGTATTGCTCGGGCAGGCCCGAGTCGACCAGCTGCTTGCGAATGCGGCCTCGCATCCGGGCGAAGCCGAACTCGGGAATCATCGGCAGCTGGAAGAACAACATGTACCAACTCTTCAAACCCTGTGTGCTTCGGGTGACGGCCTTGATCATCGCCCGCGGGTGCGGCGTTGCGAGCGACGTGACGGTCTTGACTCGCTCGGGGTGGTTGCCGGCCAACTCCCAGGCCACCCCGCCGCCCCAGTCGTGGCCGACCACGTGGAACCGTTCGGCACCGGCGTGGTCGGCCATCGCGATGATGTCGTTGCCGAGCTTGGTCAACGTGTAGGCGCTGCGGGCCTTGGGGCGGGCGCCGCGGGAATATCCGCGCTGGTCGGGGGCGAGCACCCGGTAGCCGGCTTTCACCAGATGAGGTGTGACTT
>JACCXE010000048.1 GCA_013697265.1 Actinomycetota bacterium
GCGTGCGCGGCGGCCACGTTCAACGAACTGGCGGATCCGGTCATCGGAATAGCGACGGTCAGATCAGCCGCGTCGCGCAACGAACGGCTCAGGCCCGCCTTCTCGTTGCCGAACAACAACGCCAGGGGTGGCGGCGGAATGTCGTCGAGGGCCGCATCGCCCGATTCATCCGTAGCGACGAGCCGGACCTCGGCCGAGTTGGCCCACGACGTGAGTTCGGCAGTGGCAGCGACTTCGACGATCGGCACCGCGAAGAACGAGCCGGTGCTGGCCCGGACGGCCCGCGGGTCGTAAGGGTCAGCTGCATGCCCGAGGACAATCACCGCAGCGCCGCCAAGCGCATCGGAACTGCGCAGTATCGTGCCGATATTGCCCGGGCCCGACGGTCGGTCGAGCACGGTGGCGACGAACGGGCCGCCGACGTCAAGGTCGGCCAGTAGACGAGGCCGTTTCTCCACGACCAGCAGCAATTCAGGCGGGTCTTCGCGGTCGCTCAACGCGTTGAACAGGTCGGCGGCAACTTCGACGGTATTTCCCACGCGATCCAGTACCGACTGCGCCCACGTCGAGCGCCTCGCCGCAGGCGGGATAAGGGCGATGCGCACGGTCCACCCGTGCGCGAGCGCGGCGTCGATGTTGCGAACGCCTTCGACGATGAACGCGTTCTCGCGGTTGCGCTTCTGCCGGTTCGTGCGCAGCGCCTCGAGCACTTGATACTCGGCGTTGGCCGAGCGGATGTTGCGGGTCACAACCAGTCGCGGCGCCGGAAGTAGGAGTAGCCCACGACTGTGAGCGTCAGCATCAACCCGAGCGCGAAGGGATACCCGTATTTCCAGCCCAGCTCGGGCATGTGCTGAAAGTTCATGCCGTAGATCCCGGCGATCAACGTCGCGCCGAGCAGCAACGCGCCCCAACTCGTCATGCGCTTCATCACGTCGTTCATGCGATTCGAGATGATCGCGAGGTGCGCGTCGACCGCGTTGCCCATCAGTTCGCGGTGGCTGTCGATCGTGTCGACGGCGCGGAGCAAGTGGTCGTACACGTCTTGCATCAGAACAAGCGACGGGGCGTCGATGAACTCGACCTCACCGCGCAGGAGCCCGGCGAGAACGTCTCGCAGGGGCATCACGCGACGTCGAAACGACACAAGCGTGCGGCGCACATCGAAGAGCCGTTGCTGGATATCACGTTCGTGCAATTCCTCGCCGAACACCGCCTCTTCGATCTCCTCGATCTGGTCCTCGGAGACGTCGAGCGCGACGAAATATTCGTCGACGATCTCGTCGAGAATGGCGTGCACGATGACGCCTACCGAGCGGGCGTCGTCTCCGACGCGGTTGCAACGAGAACGGGCGGCTTTTGGCTCCCAGGCGCCGCCTTCGTCGTTGCGCTCGCGCACGGTGACCACCCAGTCCGGCCCGATGAACACGTCCACTTCGCTCAGGCCGGCCGAGTACGCGACAAGGAACGCATGGTTCGTGTACAGCTCGAGCTTTGGGCGCTGGCCTTTTTCGGTGACGTCCTCAACCGCCATCGGGTGCAGGCCGAAGTCTTGGGTGAGCTTTTCCAACTCCTCGAGGGTCGGGTCAACGACGTCGATCCACCGCGCCGACGGCGCCGAAAGGAGTTCGTGAACAGTCACTACGCGCGACGCTACGACGCCGACGCCGACGGGGGCGCGGGCGCGGCGGTGAACCGTGAAATCTGTCGGCTCATCGCGAGGACGTTGCCCCGCTCCGACCAGATCTCGCCGTCCTCCTCGACGTAGCCGCCCGCCAGTACGCGGCTCTGAAACTGACACCACACCCACCCGGGCTCCGGGTTGTTGCGGAAGTGGATGGTCAACTCGATCGTGGGCGCCAGCCCCGGCCCCCGCCGCATGAATATGGGTGGGGGCCAGCAGTCGGTGAACAGCGGCACGGCAACGGTGTCGAGGTCGCGGTCGTTGAGCCTCGTCCAGCCTCCGACCACCGCGTGCGCGCCGTTGCCGGCGAACGGGTCGGCCGAGTTGGGGGCGCGGTAGGTGAAGCGCTCGATGAAGCTCATGAGCGGCATCGACTCGCTGAGCGGCACCTCGCGTACCGGCACTCCGACTCCGGGGGGAGTCACCGCCGGCGTCTTGAGGTCGACGTCGTAGGGCTGGTCGTCACGGCGCCGGCCGAAGACCGCGATCGAACGGGCTCGCACCGTGCCGTGCTGCACGAGCGCCGCGTCCATGAACGCGTGGCTGCGCGTCGAATGGCTCACCGCGATGCTGACCTGGCACGGACCTTGCTCAGGGCGACCGACGTAGTGAGTGGTCATGCTCAGCGGGTCGGGTTGGGGCGAGACCGCCATAAGGCCCCGCAGCAAAATGCTTGCGATGTAGCCGCCGTTGGGCCCGCCGCCGATCATCCAGCGGTCGGTAACCGCACCCTCAAAGTGGCCGTCACCCAGATCTCGCAAGGCCGTATCGGTGTCGAACTCCGTCGCCATCGCGACAGCATGGCCCAGAAAATTGACCGGTTGGTCAAGTACAGTCCGCGCCATGTCTACGAGCACCGAAACGACGGTTCGCGACGAGGTCGTCGGCTGGCTGCGGGCCAACTTGCCGCCCGAGTGGGTCGAGGGGATCGAAAACAACGACCAGGCCAAGCTGGCCGAAGGACGCAAGAAGGTCGAGTTCAACGACTGGTGCGCGCGGCTCGGAGAGGCGGGTTACGCCACTCCGAGTTGGCCCAAAGAGTATGGAGGCGCTGGCCTTGACCCTGAGGGGGTGCGCGTCGTGATGAGCGAACTCGGCCGCTACAAGGTGCCGCGTAGCTTCAACGTGATCGGCATCGGGATGGGCGGTCCGACGGTCATGCAATGGGGCAGCGAAGACATGAAGCGCACGCTGTTGCCGCCGATGGCCCAGCATCGCGAGATCTGGTGCCAGCTTTTCAGCGAGCCGTCGGCCGGTTCCGACGTCGCCACGCTCGCGACGCGGGCCGTACGAGACGGCGACGAGTGGGTCGTCAACGGTCAAAAGGTTTGGACGACCTTGGCTCACATGGCGAAGTGGGGGATGCTCGTGGCCCGCACCGACCCCGACGCGCCGAAACACAAAGGCCTGACTTATTTCATCGTGGACATGCACGCGCCGGGTGTCGAGGTACGTCCGCTCAAGCAAATCACGGGCGACGCCGAGTTCAACGAAGTGTTCTTCACCGACGTCCGCATCCCCGACTCCATGCGCTGCGGTGACGTGGGCGGTGGGTGGGCGGTGGCAACCGAGACGCTGATGAACGAGCGCGTCGCGCTGTCGGGCGAAGGTTCGGTCGGAGGCGGCAACGTAGGTGGCGGCGCGATCGACGATCTAATCCGTCGAGCGAAGGCGTCGGGGCAGTGGGACGAGCCCGTGCTGCGCGACAAGTTGGCGCAATTGGCGATCGAAGGCCGCATCAACAAGATCACCAATCTCCGCGCCGCGGCGGCACGCGGCGGGGGCAAGCGGCCCGGACCCGAGGGCTCGATCACGAAGCTGTTCCAGGCGGAGTACAACAAGCGACTGCAAGTTGTGGCTATGGAAATGCTGGGAGCGTCAGCGACTGCGTGGAGCGCAGGCGACGACGCGGCCACCGGCTCGTCGGTCCGGGGCTTCCTGCGGTCGCGGGCCAACACGATCGAGGGCGGCACGAGCGAGATCATGCGCAACATCCTCGGCGAGCGCGTGCTCGGCCTGCCCAAGGAGCCGGCAACTGACCGCGACATCCCCTGGGTGGATATTCCACGCGGGGTCTAATTGCGTAACGTTGCGGCGTGAGCCACCCCGAACCCGCGCACGACGACAACTGCGAACACGACCACGACAAGCACGTCCCGGACACGCCACCCGAGGTGCAAGCCGAACGGCAAACGAGGCTCACTGAGACGCTCAACGCGCTTACGGTCCAAGACCTCAACGCGCACTTGCAAAAAGCGCCTGATCAGGTTCGCAGTGCGCTCACCCAACGCCTTGCGGTTCGCCTCGACCCCAAGTTCGTCAAGGGTGGTGTGGGCCGGCTAATCCGCACGAGGATCCGTGGCCTGTCTCCGACGAAGCAGATCGAGATGGCGGCTGAGCTCACCGCAGGCCTCGACCACGAATCGGCCGAGTTCCTCGGCGAGGAAAGCTTCGAGCTTCCCACCCGTGACGACCTCGACCGCTTGGTCGACCACCTCCTGAAGTCGCACTCGCCGGTAATCGTGCGCGCCTACATCGCCTGCACCGCCGCGGCCGACGCGCCGGTAGCCGCGGAACTCGACCACCTCATGAGCGACAGTCGCTTGGCGCTGTCCGGCGGCTGATGGAATACGACTTCGATGAGCTTCGACCTGAAGTCATCCGTGAGGTTGGCTTCCGTGAACGGATGCGGGGCTACGACCCCGGTGATGTCGACCCGTTGCTCGACGCGCTGGCGCTGAAAGTCGACGACATCTATGAGTCGCTGCAGCGGCTCGACGCGTTCCTCGCAGATCCGCCGGCACCTGAGAGGCCAGCCCGCCTCACCGACATCGCCGCACTGGCCGCGTTGCTCCACGTGGGTCGGGCCGCGCGCGAAGGTCGAGCGATTGTGCATGCGGCGCAGGTCGAATCAGGGTTGCGGCGGGTGCCCGACCGGGACGAAACGCGCGAGGAGCGACTGGCGCGCGCCTTGATCCACGCGCCTCGTTCCGAGGCACCCGATTACCCAACTACCGTGAACGGCATGGACGAGCGCCTCTGTCTTCTCGCCGTGCACGCCCACCCGGATGACGAAGCATCCAAAGGCGCGGGCACCGTTGCCAAGTACCACGCGCTAGGCGTGCACACCGTGCTCGTGTGCTGCACCGGAGGCGAAGAGGGCGACATCCTGAACCCCGCGATGGACACCGACGAGGTGAAGGCCGACATCGGGGCCGTGCGTCGGGCCGAACTCGACGCCGCGGCCAAGGTGATCGGTTACGACGAGGTCGTCCTGCTCGGCTACCGCGACTCGGGCATGCCCGACAGCGAGGCGAACCGGAACGCTGCGAGCTTTGCCCAGGCGCCGCTCGAGGAAGCAGTCGGCCGGCTGGTGGCGATCCTGCGTCGCACGAGGCCGCAAGTGGTCGTTACCTACGGCGATAAACAAGAGCGCTATCCCCACCCCGACCACCTACGGGTGCACGAGATAACGATGGCCGCGGTCGACGCTGCGGCCGACCCCAGTCAATACCCGGATTCGGGCGAGCCGTGGGCCGTGTCGAAGATCTATTACACGGCCTGGTCGTTCAAGCGCATCGTGTTGATGCACGAAAAGTTCCTCGAGCTCGGCCTCGAGTCGCCCTTCAGCGCGGACTGGTTCAAAGACCGCAAGCCCGACGAGACCGACCACGAACTGACCACCCAGATCGACCTCGCCGGTTTTGAAGAAGTGCGCCAAGACGCCCTGCGAGCGCACGCCACGCAGATCGACCCCAACTCGCCGTTCTGGTTCGGCCTACCCCCTGAAGTGATGCGCAACATCCATCCCTTCGATGACTACGTGCTGGCCCGCGGGCCCCGCGGTGACGGCGACCTAGAAGACGACCTGTTCGCCGGCCTCCCGTCGCCCGCTAACGCCGGGTAGGGCCCTTGCCCAAAGACGAGACCCGCTTCGTTGTCACCGTCGCGAACGGAGCGCCGACGGTAACGCTGGTCGAGCCCGGTGACACGCCGCCGCTCGTGTTCACCGCAACCGCAGCCGATGCTGAGGCTGTGCGTAGTGGCGCACTGAATCTGAACGTGGGTTTCATGCAGGGTCGGGTGAAAACGGCCGGCGACATGAGACAAGCGCTCGATTTGCTGCGATCGGCCCGTTAGCTACTCGTATCCGATCGCCAATTCGGCCCAACAGCTCCTAGCTAGTGACGATGACGGAGCCCGTCATCGAGTTGTGGACCCCGCAGATATACGGATAGGTGCCCGGCGTGTCGAACTGATGCGAGTAACTGGTCGGTGTCGTCTGAGGGCCGAACTTCGGGCCGGACAACTTCAGCGACTCGATGTCAATGGAGTGATCGAACGCGTCTTGATTCGTCCAGGTGACCGTTGCACCGGCCTTCACCGTGATGGCCTTGGGCCCGAACACGAAGTCTTTAACGTCGACCTTGTCCGTAGCGGTGGCCGTAGCGGTGGCCGCCGAGGTGGTTGCGGATGTTTTGTCGGGTGGACTCGTGGACGACTCACCGTCGTCGCCGGCGCATGCGCCCAGAACCGCAAACGCCGCGACTGCACCGATAACAACGAGCCGCCGAGGTCGGAGTGTTTTTCGCATCGATGTGGTTACGGTGTGGTTAGCGAAGCGGATGAGAGGGAATGACTTTTCCTTTTTCCTCATCCAACGCTGGTGGTCGATCCGTAGTCGGCATGGAGGTAAGAGTGGCGACTGATATTCGAGACCAAAGCGATGCGACCCTGGTGCTCGGCATTGCCCGTTACAAGCAGGACGCGTTGGCCGAGGTCTACCGGCGTCACGCCGGGGCCGTGTACGCCCTGGCCCGCCGGGTGACGAACGCGTCGAGCGTGGCCGAAGAGGTCGTGCAAGAGGTTTTGTTGAAGCTCTGGTCGAACCCCGACCGTTTCGACGCCGATCGCGGATCGCTGCGCTCCTTTCTCCTTACACAGGCGCACAGCCGCGCCGTAGACATAGCCCGATCGGACGGTTCACGCCG
>JACCXE010000059.1 GCA_013697265.1 Actinomycetota bacterium
GGCTTTTCGATGTGCCAGCCGATGCGGGCGAGCCCGTCGATCAACGCGTCGCGTCGGCTCAGATAGATCGCGTTCACTTCGAGCGGGTAGTCCTGCGCCTCGTTCATCGTGACCGTCGCCGCGATCTGGATCGGCTGGAAC
This sequence comes from Actinomycetota bacterium, assembly GCA_013697265.1. Lineage (GTDB taxonomy): Bacteria > Actinomycetota > Acidimicrobiia > Acidimicrobiales > JACCXE01 > JACCXE01. The sequence continues at coordinate 142 of JACCXE010000059.1, forward strand.
GTGCCGTAATCCAGGTAGCTCTTCAACTTGGCTAAAGCGGCGACGATCTCGGCGTTGCCGACAAGAAAACCGACGCGCCAGCCCGCCATCGAGAACGACTTGGTCATCGTGTAGAGCTCGACGGCGACGTCTTTGGCCCCCGGCACTTGTAACACCGAGGGCGGTGTGTAGCCGTCGAAGGACGTGTCGGAGTAGGCGAAGTCATGCACGAGAATCACGTTGTTCTCGCGGGCGAAGTCCACGATGCGCTGCATCCATTCGAGGTCGACACACGTGGTGGTCGGGTTGTGCGGGAATGACATCACGATCACGCGCGGCTTGGGCCACTGGTTCTCCCACGCGTTCATGAGGTTGGCGAAAAAGTCTTGATCGGGGCCGAGCTGGATCTGCTTCACGTCGGCGCCTGCGAACAGCGGTGCGTAGATGTGAATGGGATAGGACGGCGAGGGCACGAACGCTGTGTCGCCGGGGCCCACGAGCACCCACATCAGGTGGGACAGCCCTTCCTTGGCGCCGATCACGCTGAGCACTTCGGTTTCAGGATCGAGGTCGACGTCGAACTTACGCTTGTACAGCGCGGCCGCGGCCTGGCGCAGCTTCGGGATGCCGCGTGACGACGAGTAGCGATGGTTCCGAGCGTTGTGTGCTGCTTCGGCCAGCTTCTCCACTGCGATTTCCGGCGACGGGATGTCCGGGTTACCGAAGCCGAGATCAATTACGTCAACGCCTGCTCGGCGCTGCTCAAGCTTCAGTCCGTCGATGGTCGTGAAGACGTACGGGGGCAAGCCCGTTATGCGGCGGAACTCCATGCGATGAGGTTACGGCAGGCCCGCCAGCTTCTTGGCATGCATTACCCGGGACGCTGCGTCGGCAGCGCCAGCCTTCATGGGTGCGACTATCGCGACCACGACACCGCGCCCGGCGAGGTCAGCCAGCTTGTCGGCCAGCGCGCCGACGCCGACATCGTCGCCGATTTCTATCGTCGCGCCCCACGTGACGGGTCGTCCCTCGGCTTCCTCGAGCGCCTCTTGGAGTTGTTGCTCGGTCGGCTCCCACAGGTTGCGGCCCACGCCGAGCGCGGCGGACAGCGTCGCGGCGCGCCGGCTGCGTCCCCCGATCCACACGTCGATGCCTTCGTGGGTCAGCGTCGCCGCGACGTGCTCGAGGCGCACGAAACGCTCCTCGAGCGTTGGGCGGCTGACGCCGAGCGCCTGATCTTCGATGTCGGACTGCTTGTCGCCGACGCCGAGGCCGGCCACGAAGCGACCCTCGGCCAAGCGACAAGCCGTGCGCACGGCGCTGATCAACACTGCGTCGGGCACAACGCCGATGCGGGCGACGAGCGTGCCGAGCAACATGGTGTCGGTTGCGATGGCGAGGCCCCCGAGCATCGTGAGGCCGTGCAACGCCTCGGGCCGGCCCGGGCGCGGGTAGTGGTCGTACGCGAAGACCGCATCGATGCCTTCGCCTTCGGCCCGACGGGCGGCCGCGACCATGGCCGGCGCGTCAGCACTGAACTGCGGAAGCGTGATGCCGATCTTCACGACGCAAGCCTAAAGGCGAGAACGCGCACGGACGCCGTGGGGCGAGCGGAGCGAGGGGCCCCACATTGCGGCGGAGGGCGGGCCTGCGGGGTACCCGCCCGGGAGATGAAATAGAACGACGCCGGGCCTCGGGGGGCTGGGGTGCCCAGAGACCCGGCGACCGGTTCTGCAAAGGAGAACAGTCGCGAGCGCCCTGTCTTACGGTGATAACGAAACTATTTATCGAGAAAATCGCGCGCGATCAGTGCGGCACCAATCGCTCCGGCCCGCTCGCCGAGTGACGCGGGCCTGATCGGCACCTCGGGCCGGTGCTCGCCGCCTTCGATCAGATCGTTGAAGTGCTGGCGCATGGGGGCGAGCAACAGGTCGCCCGCTTCCACCAGTCCCCCGCCGATCACGATTACCGCGGGGTCAAGCGTGTTGGCCAGACCGGCCATGCCGATGGCGACCCAACGCGTGAACTGGTCGAGCACCTTGAGGGCTTTGGCGCCACCGGCGCCAGCAGCGGCCACGACGGCCTCGCCGCTTTCGAAACCGGCCTCGCGGGCGATGCGTCCGAGGGCGCTGCCCGACGCGTACTTTTCCCAGCAGCCGCGCTGTCCACACGAGCACTGCACGCCGTCGAGTTGCACCACAAAGTGGCCGATCTCGCCCGCCATGCCGTGGGCGCCACGGTAAAGGTGCCCGTCGAGGACGATGCCGCCGCCCACGCCGGTGCCAAGGGTCACCATCAGCATGTGGTCGGCACCCTCGCCTGCGCCGGCCACCCGTTCGCCCCACGCCGCTGCGTTGGCGTCGTTGTCGATTGCGACGGGCACATCGAAGCGGTCGTGCAGCAGGTCGCGCAGCGCCAGTTCCGACACGTTCGGCAGGTTGGCCGCAAAACGCATCACACCTTGGTCGTCGACGAGACCGGGCACGCCGGCTGCGATCGAACCGATCTTGGCGCCTGCGTCCTTCGCAGCGTCGAGCGCGGCGGCCGCGATCGACTCGACCAACCCGTCGCCGGAGTCGGGGGTGGGAACGCGACACTCGCCAACGGGTTCGAGCGAGTCGCCGTGCAGCGCGAGCGCCAGGACTTTGGTGCCGCCGACGTCCACGCCGACAGCAACTGTTTTTTCAGTCAACGCGGATGCGCTCGACCCGATCCGCGGCCGCGGCCGTGGCAACCGTTGCCGCGCCGGCAACGGTTTCCGTGGCGGTCTTGGCTGCGATCACTGCGCCCTGCACCAGGGTGTGCAACGCGGCGGGGTCGGCGACGACGTCTTCGGCTACGTCGAGCACGTTGCGCATCGCCGCGATCAACTCGAGAGCAGCCTTCTGTACATGGTCCACCGCGCTCAGTACCCGGCGATCGAGTTCGGTCATTCGAAGCGCACCGCCAGTTCGTCGCCGACCAGACGGGCCGACGCAACGGCGCGTCGTTGCAGCGAATCGGGCAACACGACGCGGCGGCGTTGCGGACCAACGCGAATCAGCAGTTCGTTTCCTCGACGGGCCACGTCCAGATCGTCGCGCACGGCGAACGGCAGCCGCACGTGCAGCGTGGTGGTGTCATCCTCACGCTCGAAGCGCAGCGGTTGCTCGCGGTGCAACACGGCGCTGGGTGACACCTCGCCGTAGAGCCCGGCCGCGAACCCGCGTAGCCCGCCCAGCCCGACGAGCTCGGCGTTGGCCAGGTCGGCCCGCAGAATGGGCAGCGGCGCGAAGTCAGCCTCGATCGTCTTGAGGTGCTCGGCGTGGGTCGACTTCCACGACGCGAACCACGGGTCGGTCACTTCATCGGGCAGGAGACGGTTCGCGATCACCGCGTCGAGGTGGTAGCCGAACAGGTTGAGGTAGGTCGCGGTACGTCGGGCTTCGGCGATCACCATGCGCTCGGGATTTACCACGAGGCGCACCGATGCCGTCTCGCCGTCGGTCAACAGCTCGCGCACGCCCGACAGCTGGTCTTGGAAACGTGTGGCCGCCGCGAACACGCTGTCACCCGCCATCGGAATGCTGGTGACTGCTTGCAGCACCGGGCGCAGCGCGCCGAGGACGCGTCGTTCGATCGGCACCACGCGGTCGATGTACCAACTGAGGATCTCGGGCAACGACAGGAACCGGATTGTTTCGGCGGTCGGCCCGCAGTCCACCACGATCACGTCGTAGCGACCCGATGCAGCCGCGGCGCGGATGTCACCCAGGCTGAACACTTCGTCGAGGCCGGGGATCACCGACAGCTCTTCGGCCTCAATGCCGTCGACGCCGACCCACTCGAGCACCTCGGCGATATAGCGCTGCACGTCGCCCCATACCTGCTCGAGACGCTCGGTCGCATCGAGCTGCATGCCCTCGAGGTTGTCGACGACCCGTGTCGGTTGCGAGCCGAGATCGACGTCGAACGCGTCCGCCAGCGAGTGCGCGGGGTCCGTGGACAGCACGAGGGTGCGTTGGCCTCGCTCGGCACAGGCCAAGGCGGTCGCGGCGGAGACGGTAGTCTTGCCCACTCCCCCCTTGCCCGTGAAGAGCAGGATGCGAGTCACGCCGCTCAGAGCTCTTCCTCCCGAGCCGGCGGGCTCGCTGTCTCGACTCGGTCGCGCAACTGGCGCAGCGCAGTGCTCACGATGCGGGCCGCGGCGCGCTGCTTGATGAAGCCGGGCAGCGGAAACTTCAGGTCTACTTCGAGGTGATAGGTGACGCGGGTGCCTTCGGGGATCGGCTCGAACTCGTACTGGCCGTCGACCCGGGCGGTGATGTCGCCCGAGTCCTGCACCCAAGTCAACCGGTTCGGCGCGTTCGAATAGTCGTAGGCCAAGGTGTAGGTGGTCGACCGGCCGAACGCCGCAGCGCGGAAGCGCACCTTGTGCGCGGTGCCGTCGGGATCGACATCCACGACGGTGACCTCTTTGAGGTCCGCGGCCCAGGACGGGTAGTTCGGAAAGTCGGCGACGATCGCGAACACCGCCTCGGGCGGGGCGCCCACGACGATGCTGTCGGTTGCTTGGTCACTCACTGCGGCTGCTCCCTGTCCCGATCCGTTGGCGGAGTCGGGCTCCAATCGTCGTCTTCGGCCCTCATATTGACCGGCGCCATGCTGCTATGGCGCTTAATCACGTTCCAGTGATAGCCGAGCAGGATGCCGTAGCCGATGCCAACCGGGGAATTCCATCCCGAAGATGAGCAACAGCCAGCCCATCATCGCTGGGCGCGCTCCGGAAAAGTGCCGTGGCGAGAAGCCCACAGCCCGCAGAAACCGAGGCCGGCGGTCGGGGCCAGCACGCCCAGCGCCGCTCCCGTATAGGGACGAGCCGCCGCGGTCGCGATGCCCACAACCACTTGCACCGCGAAGCTGCCCAAGAGCCGTACCTGCACGGAGCGGGGCGCTGACTCGGCCAGGAAAAACAGGCCGCCGATGCCGATGTTGGCGGTGCGGCTGCGTCCCGCGGCGAGCACGATCGTGGTCGCCATCAGCGCGGCGCCCCCGATGAACAGCAGCACGGCAACGAACGCGGCCAGGCCCCGGAGTGGGTCGGCAATGAGCCCACCGATCGCGGTGAAGGTGAATATCGCGGTGGTGATCCACGACGCGCGTTGTTCGGTCACCCGCGTTCCGCCTTGTGCAGCGTGTTGTCAAGCCGGGCCGCGAGGTCGTCGTAGGAGAAATCGAGCAGGGCGCGCTGACGGGCGGCGCGACCGACCTCGGCGCTGCGATCGGGGTCTGACAGATAGGCGTCGAGCGCTTCGGCCACCGCGTGGGCGTCGGTGGGCGGATCGATCACGGTGCCAGTTACGCCGTCGAGCACCGCGTCGGCCGCACCACCCGAGTTGCCCGCGATCTGGGGCACGCCGCACGCGGCCGCCTCGAGAAAGATGATGCCGAAGCCCTCTTGTTCGAGGCCACCCCATCGATTGCGGCACACGTGCGAGAACACGTCGGCCGCGCCGTAAGTCGCCGCAATGTCGTCTTGCGGTACTCGGCCAATAAAGCGCACCGGGGCCCGCATGCCCGCGGCGAGCGCGCGGAGCCGGCGTTCGTCCCGGCCCCCGCCCGCGATGAGCGCTACGAGGTGGGGGCGGCGCTTGGACAGTTCGGCAACGGCCTTGATCAGCGTGTCGGCGCCCTTCCGGGGCACGAGGCGGCTGAGGTGCAGCACCACTTCGGCGTCGTCGGCCACGCCCAGGCGGCGACGGGTAACGAGGCGTTGCTCGGGCGTGCTGGGCACGAAGACCTCGGTGTCGACACCGGGCGGGATGTCGACAACGTCCACCTCAGGCGCTATCGCCTGCGCTTCGCGGGCGACGTAGGCGCCGGCCGCGATGATGAGGCGGGCCCGTCGCAACACGTGGCGGATGCCCAGGTTGTAGCCCGGCATCCGGGCCGGGATCGCCAGTTCGGCACCGTGCACGACCACTGCGTACGGGCGGTCGAGGCTGGGGCCGAGCAGGCCGACAACGTGCGCTGGATCCAACACGATCAGGTCGGCGTCGATGGCCTTGGCCGCGTCGAGGATCCGGTGGCGGACCGGCGGTGTGGGTAGCAACACCGAGTCGGCCCGTTGGATCGGGAACGGCTGCTGGGCGTCGAAGCCCTCGGCGCCCGCAAACGAGGTCGTGAGCACATGACCGCGACCCTCGGGCAGCCGTCGCCACAACTCCCACAGGTAGTTCTGGATGCCGCCGAACTTGGGCGGGAAGTCGTTTGTAACAAACAGGTGGGTCACGCCGACGCCTGCCGCTCTGCGATGCGGCGCAGCGCCCATTGCGCGTGCTCAGCC
>JACCXE010000065.1 GCA_013697265.1 Actinomycetota bacterium
GCTTGGGCCCGCGCCTTGGCGATGTCGCCCACCAACCGTTCGATCGCCGCCTCGTGCTGCACGATCACGCGATCGGCCCGGTACTGGGCGAAGGACAGGTTCAAGAGGTGCCGGGCTTCGTCCGGCGCGTAGCGGCGGATCAGATTCGCGGCCATGTTGTAGGTGGGTCGGAACGAGGACCGCAGCGCATAGGTGCGGCGCGACGCGAGCGCGGCAACCTGGTCGAAGGGCACGAACGGCGACCAGAGCACGACCGCGTAACCGACGTCGTCGAGGCCGCGCCGTCCGGCCCGGCCGGTGAACTGCGTGTACTCGCCCGCGGTGAGCATCTCGTGGTGGTCGCCGGTGAACTTGGTGAGCTTCTCGATCACCACGGTGCGCGCCGGCATGTTGATGCCGAGCGAGAGCGTCTCGGTGGCGAACACGAGCTTCACCAATGTCGCGGCGAAGAGTTCCTCAACCGCCTCTTTCATCGGAGGCACCAGTCCGGCGTGGTGCGCGGCCACCCCCATTTCGAGGCCCGACAGCCATGTCTCGTATCCGAGGGCGGCCAGGTCGGCGTCGGACAGGCCGCGCACGTGCGACTCGGCGATGGCACGGGTCTGCTCACGCTCTTCCGAGGTGGTCAGGCGCAGGCCGTTGTACATGCACTGACGCACCGCCTCGTCACAGCCTTTGCGGCTGAAGATGAAGTAGACGGCGGGCAACATCGCGTTGTCGGCAAGCACGTGGGCCACTTCGGCCCGGCGGGGCGTGGCCAGCTTCCGCCGTTGGTGTGGCTTCGGATAGGTGTTCTTCTCGATGCGGTTGTCGAGGGCGGCGGCCTGACGGTTCGGCAACCCGTCGACAAAGGTCGGCAACAGGTGCATGCGCTCCGAGTCGCGTTCGGCAACGAGGTACATGTGCTCGAGTTCGACCGGCCGACGCTCTTCGATGATCGCGTCGGTGGTGCCGCGCACCGTGCCGATCCAGTCCGCGAAGTCCTCGGCGTTGCTCACCGTCGCAGACAGGCAGACGAGGTTCACCGATTGGGGCAGGTGAATGATCACCTCTTCCCACACTGCGCCCCGGTACGGGTTCTGGAGGTAGTGGACTTCGTCGAGGATCACCCACCGCAACGCATCAAGACCCGACGAGCCCGCGTAGATCATGTTGCGCAGCACCTCGGTGGTCATCACCACCACGGGCGCGTCGCCGTTGATCACGGTGTCGCCGGTCAACAGGCCGACTTTGTCGGCGCCGTGTCGGGCTATGAGATCGCCGAATTTCTGGTTGGACAGTGCCTTGAGCGGCGTCGTGTAGAACGCCTTGCCGCCGCCGGCCAGCGCGCACTCGATCGCGTACTCGGCCACCACCGTCTTGCCTGAACCGGTGGGCGCGGCAACCAGGACGGAGTGCCCGGCGTCGACTGCGTCCATCGCGTTGGACTGGAACTGGTCGATTGGGAACGACAGGCCGGAAACGAAGTCCTGCCTGGTGGAGCTCACTTCTTGAGGATACGGCCGATCAAGATCGACAATTCGTAGAACACGTACATCGGCACCGCCATGGCGAACAGGGAGTACGGGTCTTGGCTCGGGGTGATCACGGCGGCCGCGGCGATGATGATCACGATCGCGGGGCGTCGCCAGCTGCTCAATTTCTTCGATGACAGTGCGCCGGCGACCTCGAGGAAGACGAGCACAACCGGAAACTCGAAGGACACGCCGAAGGCCAGCATCACCTTCAGGAAGAACGAGACGTATTCCTTCGGGCTGAAGATCTCTTGAATCTGTGAGCCGCCGATGCTGATCAGGAACTCGAGTGCCTTCGGGAACGTCAAGTAGCCGAGCAGGACACCAAAAAAGAACAGGCCCGTCGACGCCACGATGAACGGGATCGCGTATTTCTTTTCTTTCTTGTGCAGGCCCGGCGTAATGAAGCGCCACAGCTCCCAGAGCACAACCGGGCTGGCCAACATCAGCCCGCCGTAGCCGGCGATCTTCAGGCGAGTGGCAATGCCGTCGAGGGGCGACTGGACAAAAAGCTTGCAGTTGCCGTTCTTGATCTCGCAGTACGGATGCACGAGGAAGTCGAGGATCCGCGCGTACAAGATGAACGCGATCACCGCGCCGATCGCGATCGCCGCGCACGAGATGAACAAGCGCGTGCGCAACTCGCTCAAGTGCTCGACCAGCGTCATGGTGCCGAACGTCGGCGTTGGTTGTTCGGCGGTCACCGCCGCATCGTCTGGCACCGGCCCTACACCCCGGGGGAGGCGGCGGGCGGCTCTTGGCTAGCGACGGGTTCGTCGTTGACGACGGGTGCTTCGCTGACGATCGGTTCCTCTGTCGGCGGGGGCACTTCTTCGCCCGCCATCGGAAACCCAGGTTGGTTTGGCACGACCGGCGGATCAAAAACGTACGGCGCGGGCGGAGGCACAACGGGTGTTGGATCGTCTTTCAGGATGTTGATCTCGTTCTCGAGGTGGGACACCGCGTCGCGCATTTCGGCTTGCAGACCACCAGTCACCCGGCGGAACTCTGCCATGGCTTTGCCGAAGGAACGTGCGGCCTGCGGCAGGCGGTTCGGGCCGAGCACTAACAACGCAATTATCAGAACGATAAAAATCTCCGGCGTTCCGATGTTTCCCACGTCGGGAATCCTACGACGCGGTTGGAGAGATCGGATTAAGCAGCGGGGTCTTGCTTGACCAGATCCTCGACGATCGAGAACCAGTCGTCGGTGGCGAGAAGGTCGTGGAAGACCAGGATGTCGTCGTAGGAAATCGGGTCGCCTTCGTGCACCTCGGCCAGTTCGCCGGGCAAGCTCCAGCTCGTCAGCACGATCCCAGAGGCCACGAGAAGGTCGAGAAGGCGCTGATCGGCGGGCTTGACCACAACCGTGCCGCACTCGGGGCAACCGAAGGAATACGAGCCCTCGCCGGTCGTCTCGCACATGCGGGCGTGGAGTGCGGCGCCGGGGAGTTCAACGTCGCCACACGCGGGGCAGCTAGCCCGCACGAGCGCTACGAGCGGCTCGGTGTTTTTTCCTTCCACGGCGGTCTCCTCAGTCGTTGGACGTTGAGGCCAGCATGCGCCGTTCGACCGATTTCCGGCTATGGCCCTCGGGAGCCGTTTTTCTGTGACCCGACTTGACTAGTCATTTCGGCCACTCTCCGCGGCAATATCTGGGGGTGGACAGTCTTTTGCGGCCGCCGATCGCCTTTGGTCACCGCGGCGCGCGTGCCCACGCAGCCGAAAATACCCTCGATTCGTTCAAATTGGGCCTGAAATTGGGCGCGACCGGCCTTGAGAGCGACGTGTGGCGTACCAAAGACGGCGAGGCCGTGCTCGACCACGACGGCGTGATCCGATCAGGTCTGCGCCGCCGTCCGATCGCAGACCTGAACCGTGCCCAGTTGCCCCCGCATATCCCGACGCTGGCCGAGCTCTATGACGCTTGCGGTGTCGACTTCGCCTTGTCCCTCGATGTGAAAGACCCAGCCGCGCTCGATGCCACGCTCGCGGCGGCCGACGCGGCGGGCGCCACGGAACATCTCTGGCTGTGTCACCCGGACTGGCGCCTCGTAGAGACGTGGCGGGCGCGCAGCAAGGCGGTGAAGCTGGTGGACTCGACGCGCCTGCGCAAGATCGCCGAGGGCCCCGAGCGGCGTGCGGCCACTCTTGCTGACGTCGGCATCGACGCGTTGAACATGCACTGGACCGACTGGAACTCCGGCCTCGTCACGCTGTTGCACCGGTTCGAGCGAGTGACCTTCGCGTGGGACGCCCAGCAGCCCCGCGCGCTCGCACTCACATTCGCGTACGGCATCGACGGCGTGTACAGCGACCACGTCGACCGCCTGGTCTCGGCGCTCGAAGATCAGTTGAGATGACAGCCGGCGACATGGTCGCTGGAGTGACGGCCACGGGGACGGGCCGGATCTCACTTGGTTAGTCCGGCCCGCAAGGAACGCCGCCCGAAGGGCGTCGTAACAGCTCGTCGCCGGACCTCTGGTTCGG
>JACCXE010000070.1 GCA_013697265.1 Actinomycetota bacterium
GGCGGCTTCAAGCGGTCGGCGCAACAAGTTCGGCGAGTAGGCGTGATGGTTTCATCCAGCCGAGGGTTTGTCGAGGACGGTTGTTGAGCTTGTAGGCCATGGCGTTGAGGTCGTTCTCGGTGTGGACTGACAGGTCGGTGCCTTTGGGCATCCATTGGCGGAGCAGGCCGTTGGTGTTCTCGTTCGAGCCGCGTTGCCAGGGCGAGTGCGGGTCGCAGAAGTAGATGTCGATGCCGGTGTCGACGCTGAACTCGCGGTGCTGGGCCATCTCGTTTCCTTGGTCCCAAGTGATCGACTTCACGAGGTGTTCGGGCAGGGTCTTAATTTTGGCGGTCATCGCCGTGCGGACCGTTTCGGCGGTGTGGTCGCCGGGCAGGTGCAGCAACATCACGTAACGCGTCGCGCGCTCGACGAGGGTGCCGACCGCTGACTTGCCGCCTTTGCCCACGATCAGATCGCCTTCCCAGTGGCCTGGCACGGCCCGATCCGCGACCTCGGCCGGTCGTTCCGAGATCATGACCATTTCGGGGATCCGTCCCCGGGTCTCGATCCGTGACCGGTTCTTGCGCACCGCGCGTCCGGTGCGCAAACACGCGGCGAGCTCTTTGCGCAACGCGCCACGGCCCTGCACATACAGCGATTGGTAGATCGTTTCCGGTGACACCCGCATCATCGGATCGTCCGGGAACTCCAAACGCAACTGCGCCGAGATCTGCGTCGGTGACCACTGCTCATCGGCAAGCCACGTCTCGACCTGGGCCCGCAACCGAGGGCACCGCACCAGCTTGGCTGGCTTGGGCCGGCGCGCCTGGTCGCCGGCGCGGCGATGCGCCCGCCAACCCTGATACTTCTTGCGGCCACCATTCGCTTTGACCTCACGGCTCACCGTTGACGGCGCCCGACCGATCCGCCCCGCGATCGTGCGGAACGACTCGTCGTCATCGAGACCCGAACGGATCGTCTCGCGCTCCGCCGCCGACAAACGCGCCGGCGACGGATCCCACTCCAATCGCCGCAGCACACCGCCAGACTCGCGGACCACCAGCCGAACAAAACGGCTTGATCTCGCGACCTCACGAGCAACCTCCACCGGTGCCATTCCATCGGCGACCAGCACGATGATCCGCTTCCGTTCCTCCGGCGTCAGCCTCCGATAACGACCACTGTTCTTACTGCCCATACCAACCTCCCGATTGAGTCGAATCGTTCTCGACTCACCGAGCTGTTGCGTTGATAGTCAGAATCCGCCGGCGTGTTTTTCCGGTTCGAGCGCGAAATCACGCAACTTTCGTGGCGCAGAGCGCGTAAGAGGTCGACGGAAAACGCCGGACGGCGGCCTAGTCGGCGCCGGATTCGAGCGCGGCGACGCGCTCGCGTAGATCGTCGATTTCCATCGCCATCGCTGCGACCTGATCGAGCAACGCTTCGGTCACCGCGTCGGGAGTGGGGGACCGGCGCGACCGTCGCCCGATGTTCGGCGACGCCGATGCCCGGGCCGTGACTTCGCCGAGGTCCACAAGTCGTTGATCCCCGTGGGTGCCCGGGACCACAACCGATCGGATCAACCCGTCGCGATACCAGCGCCGCAACGCCGGAAGGCTGGCGCGGGTGGCCTCGGCCGCCTCGCGCAAGGTGACCCATTCAATGTCATCTTCTGGTACGGTCATAATAATGCATACTACAACACTGTTTGAACAGTGTTCAACACTTTCAAGGAGTGCGAATGTTCGAACGATTCACCGAGAACGCCAGAGCGGTGCTGGTCAGGGCGGGGACGCTCGCCCGAGACGAGAAGAGCCCCGCGATTCGCCGTCACCACATGCTGATTGGCCTGCTAGAGGACGCCGAGCGGCGTTCCGACGGAGTTCCCGCGCTAATACTGGCCGACGCCGACACCGACCTGGCCGGGCTACGCGAGCGCCTGTTCGAGTCCCTTCGCGGTAGCGAAACAGCCACAGCAACCGCCGGCGGCAAGCAGCCGTTTTCGTCCGGGGCCAAGAAGGCGCTCGAACTCGCCCTGCGCGAGGCCCTGTCTCTTGGCCACAATTACATCGGCTGCGAGCACCTCCTTCTGTCGATCCTTCGCTCGGCTGACGGGCCGCTTGAGGCCACGCTCGGAGGCAGCAATCTGAAGTACGGCACCACCCGCGAATACCTTCGCAACTACCGGCCCGCGGGTGGCGGTCGCCGCCGGCGCTTCGGACGCGGACCCGGCGGCCGCCACACCCGCGCCGTGGAAGACGTGCTCGAACGGGCCCAGCGCCGCGCCTTAAGCGAGCGCGCCGTCAACACCGGTGATCTGCTCGTGGCCTTGGCCGAGGGGGAGGGCACGCACTTCGCCACGCTCACGGCCGGAGCGTCGCTACCGGACGCGAGCACTTTGGGTGCCGAAGCGAACAAGCTGGTCGAGGCGAAAGCGCCGGATGGTGCCCTCGATGCCGTGCGCCTCGATCCGAAAAGCGGCGCAGTCACGATCAAGGATCCCGCACTGGCCGCCGCGTTCATGAAGGCGTTCGAGAGCGGCGCGTTCAAGGCCGACGACGCCGACCACTAAGTGCCGCGGGGCGTGCATCCGCGTCCGGTAGGTTTTCGGCCTAATGGACGCGGGGCCAACTAGCGCCGGGCCATCTGGCCCACAACCAGGACGTCGTAGGTAACGACGATGTCCGGTGCCCTCGTGCTGAACGCGACGTTCGAGCCACTGTGCATCGTCACCTCCCGCCGGGCCCTGAACTTGGTGCTGGCAACCAAAGCCGAAATGATCTCGGCCTCCGAGCAGTGCTTTCGTTCCGCGAGCGCGAGCTACGAAGCGCCATCAGTGGTGCGCTTGCTCTCGTTCGTGCGGGTGCCGTACACAACCCGCGTCGCGCTCAACCGTCGCGCCGTGTTCGCCCGCGACAACTTCAGGTGCCAGTACTGCCACTCGGCGGCCGAGAACATCGACCACGTGATCCCGCGGTCGCGCGGTGGCACACACACGTGGGACAACGTGGTCGCGGCCTGCAAGGCATGCAACGCGCGCAAGGAAGACCGCATGCTGAGCGAAATCAATATGCGCCTGCGGCGTCAGCCCGTCACCCCGCACGCGCGGGCCTGGGTGTTGGCCGCGACTGGTTCGCGCCGTCCGGATTGGGAGCAGTGGCTCGGCATGCCGTCTCCCGCCATCGCTTCGGCCTGACCTCATGCGGATCACGCACTGGGCCGGACCGGCCGCCGCACTACACGCGCGTCCCATCAGCCCGGCCAATCCACTCAACGAGCTGCACGCAATTCGTCCCGCCATCGTGCTCGGCCGGGCCCAGAAGGTCGACGACAACTACGACGCCGCGGCCCACACTGCGGGCTTCGAGGTCGCCCGGCGGGTCTCGGGCGGCACCGCCGTTGTCGTCGGGCCCGGCGAGTGCGTATGGGTCGACGTCGTGGTCGAGCGGGGCGGGTCGGGCTGGAACGACGACATTGGCAAGGCCGGCTGCTGGATGGGCGAACAGTGGGTGGCCGCGCTCGCCGCGGCTGGCCTAGCTGGCGCCAAGGTCCACCGCACGGGCATGGAGCGGCGGCCCGGGTCAGACGCCGTGTGCTTCGCCGGTGTCGGCCCTGGTGAGGTCCTGACCGCCGACGGGGCCAAGATCGTGGGGATATCCCAGCGCCGCACCCGGGGCTGGGCGCTGTTTCAGTGCGCGATCCCGCTGCGTTGGGACGTCGCGCCACTCGTCGCAGTGTTCGGTCCGTCCGCCGAGCCCGCGTCAGACGCACTGATCCGTGTTTTGAGCCCGGAAACCGCCGCCACGGCCGTTTCCGCCCTCGCCGACATCCTCGGCTAATCGGCGCAGCGCCTGCGCTAGCCCGAACTCGTAGTCACTACAGGGTTCCGCGAGTTGATCCGATTTTCTGGGTTTTCGTACCTCCGGTGTTTGCAAGTGGCGCGGTTGACCCGTAAAGTGGCGCGCAGTGGGGACCGGAGAGGGCCGGACCACCTTTTCGGAGCGAACAGTGGCGGACTTTTTCAGCGGGCATAGCGAGCACACGCTCGACGCCAAGGGGCGGGTGATCGTGCCCGCCAAGTACCGCTCACGTTTCGCGGACGGAGCGCACCTGGCCAAGGGCAACAACCGCTCGCTGGCGCTGTGGACCCGGGAAAGCTACGAGCGCCAAGCCGCGTCGTGGCTCGAGAAGCTCGAGTCGGGCGCCGACGGCGCCGAGGAGCAGGCCCTGTACTGGGCGGCGAACGTCGAAGAGCTCGCCGTCGATCCCTCGACCGGTCGCCTGCTAATCCCGCCCTACATGCGCGAGTACGCGCAATTGGAGCTGGGTCAACCCGTCCTGCTCAACGGTGCCCTCAATCACCTCGACGTGTGGAACCCGACGCTGTTCGCCAACCGGGTCGCGGCGTCGGCCGAATCCAGCTTTACGAAAGATCACTCATGACGTGCAGCTCATCTGCAGTCCTCCGGTCGGTACCGATGGAGTCTTCAACTCCGCCCGCTCCGCCGGTGGTACCAGGGACACACAACCTTGGGCCTTCCCCCCGGCCGGGGGACTGCAGATGAGCCGCGCCTTCGCACACGTGCCCGTGATGGCCGACGAAGTGGTCGAGTTGTTCGCGCCGGTTCCCGACGGACGGGTTGTCGACGCCACGCTCGGCGGCGCCGGCCATGCCGTCGCGATCCTTGACGCCCACCCCGGTCTGTCGATCATCGGCATCGACCGCGACCCCGACGCCATCCACGCCGCCGAGGCCCGCCTGGCGCCCTACGGCGACCGCGCCTCAGTGCATCGGGCCCGCTTCGACGCGCTGGCCGATGTGGTTGCGGCCGACGGCGGAGGCCCGGTGAGCGGCGTGCTGTTCGACTTAGGTGTGAGCTCGCCGCAGCTTGATCACGGCGAGCGAGGTTTCGCGTTCCGCAACGACGGACCGCTGGACATGCGCATGGATCCGACCACTGGCCGCAGCGCGGCGGACCTTGTGAACGAGGACTCGGTCGAGTCGCTCACGCGGATCCTGCGCGACGGCGGCGAGACGAAGTGGGCGTCACGAATCGCGCGCGCCATCGTGAACGCCAGGCCGATCACCACCACGGGCGAGTTGGCCGAGATCGTGCGCAGCGCGATCCCGGCCGCGGCGCGCCGCACCGGCGGGCATCCGGCCACGCGCGCGTTTCAATCGCTGCGCATCGCGGTGAACGACGAACTGGCGATCTTGCCCGGTACGATCGACGATGCCATCGCCGCGCTGGCCCCGAGCGGTCGCTGTGTTGTGCTCGCCTATCACTCGGGCGAAGACCGCATAGTGAAGCAGCGGTTCAACGAAGCGGTCACCGGTGGATGCGCCTGCCCGCCGAGCCTGCCCTGCGTGTGCGGGGCCGAGGCGAAGGTGAAGCTCGTGTTTCGTGGCGCCAAGAAGGCGGCGCCCGAAGAACTCGAGCGAAACCTTCGGGCCCAAAGCGCGCGCCTGCGCGCCTGCGAGGCCGTCGCGTAATGGCCACTCGCGCACTTGATCTCGGGCGGCCTTCCCCCCGCCCGAACCTACGCGGGGGAGCGCCGCAGCGCTTCCCCCGTCCAACTGCAACACCACGGGCCGACCTTCGTGTCGTGGCCCGTCCGCGGGCTCGGTCAGCCAGCCAGGGCCGTCGCCTGCTCATAACGACCTGCACGTTCCTCACGATCGTGCTCGCCTTCGGGGTGGCGGCGTCGCAGGTATTCGTCGCGCAAAACCAGGCTCGCATCGATCACATGAACCAGCAGCTGAAGGCGGAACAGGCCCGTTACGACCGCCTGCGCTACCAGGTCGCCGAACTCGAGTCGCCCGAGCGCGTCGTGGCCGCGGCGCACGACCGCCTCGGCATGATCGAACCACCGAGC
>JACCXE010000004.1 GCA_013697265.1 Actinomycetota bacterium
CAATGGCCAACCCAACCGCTCGGCCAGCGCCCGCACGACAACGGCCGTGGCAGCGGCGTCGACGTCGATCACGTTGAGGGTGCCGTACCGGTCGTTGGACAGGTGATGGTCGAGCACGATCAGTTGCTGGGCGGCGCGGGCCGAGGCCGCCAGTTCACCCAGGCGGGCCAGCGATCCGCAGTCGAAGGTGATCATGAGTTGAGGTGCCGCCGGGAACTCCTCGGGAGGAGTAGTCAGATCGAGGCCAGGCAGATACCTGTAGTGCGGCGCCACCACGAACGGCGCGGGCCAAGACGCAATCGACGGCTTGCCCGCCGCGATGCTGAGGTGATGGAGCGCGAGCATCGAGCCGAGCGCATCGCCGTCCGGCGCGATGTGACATGCCAGGGCCACTGAGTCGGCCGCCTCGATAGCGGCCGCGGCCTGGTCGAGTTCGGCGCTATTCACCCTTGCGCTCCCGCTCGGCCCGCAAGATCTCCTCGATGCGCCAACCGGCATCCATCGCCGGGTCGCGTTCGAACCGCAGCAGCGGGGTGCGCTTCATGCGCACTTCGCGACCGATCGCGGCCTGCACCGGGACGCGGGCCTCCTCGAGCGCTTCGGCCACAGCTTCGGCGTCGCCCTTGGCCCGGGTGGCGTAAAACACAACGGCATGACGTAGATCAGGATCGACATGCAGACCCGTAACCGTTAGCAATCCGAGGCGATCGTCGTCGGTTCGTTCGAGCGCCTCGGCCACAACCGCCTGCAGCACCCGGCCGATGCGCGCCGTCCGGGGGTAGCGCCGAGTCGCTCCCCGCGATGAATCCCTCTGCGGCATGCCCCCATTGTGAATCACACCCGCACCGCAATGCGGCATCGGGAGCGCTACGCGGCCCGCCAACCTCGCGAAACGGACGTCGGCGAGCCGGTTCGACGCCTGTTCAGGAGACGGCGATGCCTACGGCGACTCGCCCGCGCCAACGCGGTCATTACGGCTTTAGACCCGGGCGATCTCTCGCTCTTCGTAGGTCTCGATGACGTCGCCTTCTTTGATGTCCTGGAAGTCGCTCAGCATCATGCCGCACTCGAATCCGGCCTGAACCTCACGCACGTCGTCTTTCACTCGACGCAGCGAGGGCAGCGCGCCTTTCCAGATGACAACACCTTCGCGGAGGTAGCGCACCTTCGAGTTGCGGGTGATGACACCGGACTGCACGTAGCAACCGGCGACCTTGCCCCGCGGCGTGGAGAACACCATCCGGACCTCGGCTTCGCCCGTGATGACCTCTTCGTACTCGGGCTTGAGCATGCCGACCATGGCGGCCTCGAGGTCTTCGAGGAGCTTGTAGATGATTTCGTACAGGCGCAGTTCGACGCCGAGGTTCTCGGCCAGTTCACGGGCCTTGCGGTCGGGGCGAACGTTGAAGCCGATGATCGTGGCGCCTGAGGTGGCCGCGAGCTGGATGTCGCTCTCGGTGATGCCGCCCACGGCCCGACGCACGAAACCGAGCTTCACTTCGTCGCGCTCGAGCTTCTGCAAGCTGGCGGTGACCGCCTCGAGCGAACCGTGCACGTCGGCCTTGAGGATGACGTTGAGCGTGGCCGTTTCGCCCCGCTGGATCTGCTCGAAGATGTCTTCGAGCTTGGCCCCGCCACCAGTGGCCGCCGCGGTGGACGCGAGACCGGCGAAGCGGTGACGTTGCTCGCGGTGCTCGGCCAGGGCTTTGGCCGCTTTGTCGTCGGCGACGCGGAACTCGTCGCCCGCCGCGGGCACGTCGTTGAGACCGAGTACTTCAACCGGCGTGGAGGGCAATGCTTCCTTGACGTTGTCGCCCTTGTCGTCGATGAGGGCGCGGACCCGGCCCCATGCGGCGCCGGCAACGAGTGTGTCGCCGACGCGCAGCGTGCCGTTTTCGACGATGACCGTGGCGACTGGGCCCCGGCCGGTGTCGAGGTTTGCTTCGAGCACTACGCCGCGGCACCGACCCTCGGGGTTGGCAACGAGCTCGTCGCTGAGTTGCACGTCGGCCACAAGCAAAAGCTGCTCGAGCAACTCGTCGATACCGGTGTTCTGCAACGCCGAGATCGGCACGACAATCGTGTCGCCGCCCCAGGCTTCGGGCATGAGCCCGTGTTCGGAGAGTTGCTGCATTACCCGGTCGGGGTTGGCGTTCTCACGGTCGATTTTGTTCAGCGCGACCACGATCGGCACCTCGGCGGCGCGGGCATGGTCGATGGCCTCTTCCGTTTGCGGCATGACGCCGTCGTCGGCCGCAACCATGAGGATCACAATGTCGGTGACCTCGGCACCGCGGGCGCGCATGGCCGTGAAGGCTTCGTGGCCCGGGGTGTCGATGAAGGTGATCAGTCGACCTTCTTTCACCGCCTGGTACGCACCGATGTGCTGGGTGATGCCACCGGCCTCGCCGGAGACAACGTTGGCCTCACGGATGCGGTCGAGCAGCAGCGTCTTGCCGTGGTCGACGTGGCCCATCACGGTGATGATTGGCGGACGGGGCCGCAGGTCTTCTTCGGCGTCGTCGTCTTCGTCACCAAAATACTTGGCCGACAATTCGGCCTCGCGCTCGAGACCGGGATCGACGAGCCTGATAATGGCGCCGACCTCGACGGCGAACAGTTCGATCGCGTCATCGGACAACGACTGTGTGGCCATGACCATTTCGCCCTGGCCGAACAGGAAGCGCACGACGTCGCCCGCGGTGCGGTTCAGCTTGGGACCGACGTCTTGGGCCGAACTGCCGCGCTCGATGATGATTTCGCCTTCGGGTACGGGCGCATTCGACGGCATGTACGCCGTGATCGCGGACGGACCCAACTCTTCCATGTCGCGACGACGCCGCCGACGCCGACCTGGGGTGCGGCCGCGGTTGGGACCGCCACCGCCACGGTTGCCGGGGCCGGCCGCGGGACCGCCACGGGTACCGAAGCCAGCGCCGAAGCCCTGACCTTGCCCTCCGCCTCCGCCGCCACCGCGGTAGCCACCACCACCACCACCACCGCCGCCTTGACCGCTCTGACCCGAGGGACGCGCGCCCATGGGA
>JACCXE010000271.1 GCA_013697265.1 Actinomycetota bacterium
GCTCGAACCGTTCACGGCCGGACTTCGTGAGGCCGTAGTACTTGCGGTGCGGACCTTCCTCGGACGCTACGACGTAGCTCGTCAAGGCACCCGACCCGTACAAGCGGCGCAACGTTCCGTACACCGATGCGTCGCCAACGTCGCCCAGGCCCGCGTCGCGCAACCGACGAACCACGTCGTAGCCATACGCGTCACCGGTTCGAAGCACAGCGACAACAGCAAGATCGAGTACGCCCTTGAGTAGCTGTGTTGTCCCTTCCGACGACGGAGAATCTCCGTTGGTCACCCCTGCCATGCCGTGCACGGTACCACGGATTGGGTAGTAGTCAAGGGGCTGCCACGTAGGGCCCGCGCAATAAGGTTGGTAGGTGGAGTTACCGCGCAAGGGCACAACGACGTCGAACTTCGGCGTCGGCAAGCGCGAGAACCACGACGCGCAGGCCTTCTACAACCGCTTCCGGGTGCCCGAAGTGTCGACCGACGACACCGTGTTGCCGCCCATGCCGGTGCCCGAACCGGTGGTGCTCGGCGACGCCCGCTTGATGGGCAACGTGGCCGACGGATCGGTGGCACTCGTGGTCACGTCGCCGCCGTATTTCGCGGGCAAGCAGTACGAAGAGGAACTGCAACGCGAAGGAGTGCCGGGCTCGTACCTCGAGTTCCTCGAACTGCTCACCGACGTCTTCGCTGAGTGTGTGCGCAAGCTCGAACCGGGCGGACGGATCGCGGTAAACGTGGCCAACCTCGGGCGCAAGCCATACCGCAGCCTGTCGGCCGACGTCATCCGCATCCTCGAACACGATCTCGGCCTTCTGCTGCGGGGCGAGGTGATTTGGCAGAAGAGCGAAGGAGCGGCCGGGTCGTGCGCATGGGGTTCGTTTCGCAGCGCGGCTAACCCGGTGTTGCGCGACATCAGCGAGCGCGTCGTGATCGCGAGCAAGGGCCGCTTCGACCGCGCCCTCACGGTAAACCAGCGCGCCGCGGCGGGCCTGCCGCACGTGAACAGTGTTGGCGTCGACGACTTCATGAACCTCACGCTCGACGTGTGGACGATTCCACCCGAGAGCGCCAAGCGCGTCGGGCACCCCGCCCCGTTCCCCGTCGAACTGCCCGAACAGCTCATGCGGCTCTACACCTATGAGAACGATCTAGTGCTCGACCCGTTCGCAGGCAGCGGTTCTACCGGCGTGGCCGCCAAACGGCTTGGTCGCCGCTTCGTCGGATACGACACCGACCCCGAGTACGTAGCGATCGCCAAAGACCGCTACAAGCGGGCCATGCGCTTTCCCGAAGTGCCCGACGACATCGACGGCAAGAACGCGCACAGCCTGGCCAAGTCCGTGCTCGAAGAGTCCGGCTTCACCATTACCGACGAGACCTACCGCGTGCCCAAGGCCGGCCTGGTGCTGAACTTCCGCGCCACCGACGCACAGGGCGCGCCGTGGTATTTCGACGTGCCCGGCCCGTTCACCAGTCATCGCGCCGGTCTTCAGAAGATGGACGCGGTGTGGCGCGCGCTCGGCAAGGCCAGCGCGACGAAGGGCCGCCTTGGCGACGTGAAATTCGTGCTGCTTGCGCCGTCGCTACCGAAGCGTCCGAGCGAGGGCGACACCGTGCTGCGCTCGGCCGGGCCAAGCGCGTTCTTCGACGCGATTGCGTTGTTGGAGGACGGGCACCGCGGCCGGCTGGCCTCCTACGCCACCGCCGGCGCCGTCGCTCGTCCCCAGCCCGGCTTCTGGACGAACGGCGACCTCTCGCGTTAGGTGGGATGGGTGCCGAGTACTTCGAGGTCCTTCAGGTCTTCGGCCGCGATCTAACGTGGATCTTGGTTGAGCGTCGTAACCCCGACCGAGTCGTCGGTCATCAACTCGTAGGCGGTCGCCACGTCGAGTTGTGAGCCACGGGTGACCTTCGTCGTCAGATCGCGCAGGCCGACGAGTGGGTCGAGTGACTCGATCGGATAGTCGGCCCCGGTGATGAGCCGTGCCCCGGCTTTCAATAGGCCGGCCCAGTCGTAGCTCTGCTTCCAACGTTCGTCACCCAATGCGGAGGGGCCGACCGCGGCGTCACTTGTAGCGAAACTCGGCTGGATGCATGCGGTCACGCCCTGGTCGGCGAAACGGTCGATGATCAGCGGTGAGAGGACCTGCGCGTGTTCGATGCGCGCGCCGTTCGCTCGGGCCGCCTCGGCGTCGCCGTCGAAGATCATCTCGTAGGCGTCGAGCACGGCAACAGCGGCGCGATCGCCGATCGCGTGCGTGGCGATGGTCCAGCCCGCTTGGGCAAACGGTTGCGCGGCGCGAGCCAGCGGCACTGGCTCCCAGAAGAGCACGCCGTCGTCTTTCGGGTGCACATCGTCGAAGGGCCGGCATAGCGCGCAGGTGCGGGGGCCAAGCCAACCGTCGGCGTAGAACTTCACACCGACGACATCGACGTCGGGGTCGCCGGTGCGGTCGCGCATCCCCTGTGCCGCTAGACCGCTCGCCACGAGCAGACGCACGCGGCAGGGAAGGCGATCCGTCTCGCGTCGGCGCAGCAGCGTGTCGAGATACGCCCAGTCGTGGATGCCGGCCTCGGTGATCTGGCAGATGCCCAACTCCGAAGCCTGGGTGAGCCCCGCCATCAGCTGCGCGTCGAGTCGTTCGTCGACGGCGTCGCCGACCGCGTCCATCGGGTTGTAGCCGCTGGCCGCGAGGTTGCGGTGATAGGCGGCGATCGACGCCGAAGAGGTGTGGTCGTAGGGAGGCTTGATCCGTGTGCTGACGCGCAACAGGTGGGTGTGGTGGTCGACGAAGCCGGGACCGTTGAAAGCCATGCGACTAGGAAACGTAACGTTCGGATCAATGACGTCTCGGAAAGACGACCCGATCGTCTACGCGGAAACGACCACTCGCTTCAGCGCTTCACTCGCCGGCGGCCCCGCAGCAACTGGTCCAAGATCAACGTGGACCGCGTCGAAATGCTCATGAAGTCCAGGCGCATGCATCCAAGCGGGATGGCCGAGGTCGACAAAGCGAAAGCAGACGGCCGGTGGGCGGCCGCCGCGTTCTTCCACACGATCGGCGCGTCAAACCGCTACGCCATCCTCTATCGCATTCAAGATGCCAAGAAGCCCGAGACTCGTGCCGCGCGCATCGAGAAGTTCGTCACGATACTGGCGGAGGGCAAGAAGCTCTACTGACTACAGGCTGGCTTTGACCGCGGCGATGAGGTCGGTGGTGCGGGCGTCGCCGCCGAGGTTCGCCTGCATCTTGTTCATGACGTAGCCGAACCCAACGCGGGCTTCGGGGTCCGCGAGACCAAGCGATCCGCCTGCGCCCGAATGGCCGAACGACCCCGGGCCCATGAGCTGTGAGTAGCTCGACGGCAGGAAGTAGCCGAGACCAAAACGCGTCGGAATCATGAGCACGGCGTCTTTGCCGTTCGACTGTTCGACGGTTGCGTTGGCGATCGTCTCGTCGGTGAGGATCCGCACGCCGTCGACCTCGCCGACGAGCCCGGCGTAGAAGCGGGCAAGTCCGCGCGCCGTGCAGATGCCGTTGGCCGCGGGGACTTCCGCCGCGTGCATCTCGCGACTGTTGGCGTCCATGGCCGGCTCGGTGACGCCCAGCGCGCGGCTGGACAACGAATTCGGATCGATGAATGCGGCGACAATCGGACGGATGTCCTCGGGCAACGCCGACAGATCGAAGTTCTTGAACATCTCGCGTTGTTCTTCGGTGGCGCCGAGCGAGAACGTGATCATCTTGCTCATGCGGTGCTCTTCGGATTCGGGCAGCCCGATGTAGAACTCGGCGTCGAGCGGCCCCGCTATCTCGTCGCGGAAGAACGTGCCCACGCTCTTGCCACTGATGCGGCGCACTACTTCGCCAACGAGATTGCCATAGGTGACGGCGTGGTAGCCGTGCTGAGTCCCTGGTTCCCATTCGGGCTTCTTGGCTGCGAGCGCCTCACAGATCGGGTCCCACGCGTAGACCTGCTCCGGCGTGAGCTTCTCGTCCAGCACCGGAAGACCGACGCGGTGCGACAACAGCCAGCGGACCGGCACGTTCTCTTTTCCGTTGGCCTTGAACTCGGGCCAGTACTCGGCGACCGGCGCATCGAAATCGAGTTCGCCGCGCTGCGCGAGCAGGTGAGCGCACGCGGCGGTCGCGCCCTTCGTCGTGGAGTAGACGAGGGTCAGCGTGTCTTCTTCCCACGCGCGCTCGGTGTCCTCGTCGGCGATGCCGCCCCACAGGTCGACGACTTTCTCGCCGTCCTTGTAGAGGCTGAACGCGGCGCCGACGTCACCGTGTTGGGCGAAGTTGTTCCCAAACGCGTCGCGCACCCTTTCGAAACCGGGTGCAACCTCGCCGTGAATCTCGGACATCTGAGTCCCCTACTCCTGAACGAGTTCGATAAGTGTGCCGAAGCTGCCCTTGGGGTGCACGAAGGCCACCGTGGTGCCGCGCGATCCGGGCCGCGGCGCCTTGTCGATACCGGTGCCACCCGCCGCGATCACGGCGTCGAGTGCGGCGCCGCAGTCCTTCACGCGGTAGCCGATGTGGTGCAGCCCTTCGCCCCGCTTCTCGAGCGCCTTGGCCACGGGCGAATCGGGACGGGTCGGCGTGAGCAACTGCACATAGCTGTCGGCCACGCGCAGCAACGCCTCTTCGACGCCGTCGCTCTCGACGACTTCGCGGTGCTCGACGGTCGCGCCGAACGCAGCCGCGTAGTACGCCACCGCAGCCTCCAGGTCATTCACCGCGATAGCGACGTGGTCGAACTCGGTGAGCAGCATCTCGGTCATTACGGAATCAGACCCTTCACCGATTCAGGCATGTCGTCGGCGACGCGGATGATCGGAATACCCGTCTGCGTGTTGTCGTGCATCTCGGCGAAACAACGCGGCAGGTCTTCGAACGCGTAAATCTCCTTGTGGACGGTCGGCTTGAACACCCGGCCGTACAACTCGGTCGCCGCGACGCAGCCCAGCGGCGTCTCGTAGTGCGTGTGGTCGATGGTGACCTGCTTCACCGACATCAGCGTGGAGTTGTACGTGACGACCTGCGAGAGCTGCCAACCGGCGCTCACATTCACACCCATGCGGGCCGCGACCGCGAGACCCGCGTCGAACACGGGGCCGCGCAACATGTCACACACGGCGTGCATATCTTCGCCGTTGGTGATCTGACTGACGTGCTTGCGGAACGCCTTGACGTCGTCCTTGCTGGCGAAGCGGTTGAACTGCTTCTGGTCGATGCCCACGATGCCCTGCGCCTCAAGGGCGGCGCGGCGCTCAGGCGAACCCGAACAGAAGAACGCGTTGTGGCCCTCGGCCTTCGCGAGCTGCAGGAACAGCTCGGACACGCCGCCGCCGAAGCCCAATACGTTGATGGAGGCCCGACGCTCGACGGGCACCTTCACGCGGTAGATGCCGATCGCACGACGCCACAGGTGGTACGCGGTGGGCGCCCGCAGTGGCAGCGCCGCCATCTCCCACAGGTTGAGACCACAGTCGAGCGGCGCCTTGATCAGCTGCCACGAGCCGACGACAGCTTCCTCGCTGTACCAACCGATCGACTCGGGCTGGTCGTAGGCCCAGATGCGCAACGGGAAGCCGTAGTCATCCGGCTCGCCGTTGCAATGCGTGATCACGATGTCACCGACCGCCACGTTCTTGACGTTGCCACCGGTCTCGACCACCTCGCCCAACGCCGAGTTGCCCGGATAGATCTTGCCGCCGCGGACGTCAGCGATGTTGACCGTGTCGGCTAGCGCGGCGTGGTTGATGTTGTGCTCGGCCGAGACGGCCAGGACCTTGAAACGCACGTCGTCGGGGCCGACGTCGCGCAGGTCGAGCTTGTCGAGGTGAATGACCTTGGTGATGTCCATCTCTTCGACGTTGCCAGCGCTCTCCTTCTCGGCGGCGATAGCTGTGGCGTCAATGGCGTAGGCGCGAACTGTTCTGCTCATAGTCCGGCCACGCTACCGGCCAGTAACCGCGGAATGCCCAGTCCACGTAGACTGTTCCCTCTTTTCACGTCGTCACCCTTGGAGGACCCCAAATGGCCGGCTCAGTCATCGTCGCTGGTGCCCGTACCCCGATCGGCAAGCTCTCTGGTGCGCTGGCATCGCTGAGCGCCATGGACCTCGGTGGCATTGCCATCACGGCCGCACTTGAGCGGGCCGGCGTCACGCCCGACCGCGTCAAGTACGTGTTCATGGGCCAGGTGCTGGGTGCCGGCCAGGGCCAGATCACGGCCCGCCAGGCCGCGCACAAGGGCGGCATCGGGATGGAAGTGCCCGCCACCACCATCAACAAGGTGTGTTTGTCGGGCCTCAACGCGATCTACATGGCCGACCTCATGATCCAGGCCGGCGAGGCCGACATCGTCGTGGCCGGCGGCATGGAGTCCATGACCCAGGCGCCGTACCTGCTGCCCGGCGCCCGTGCCGGTTACCGCATCGGCGACGCCCAGATCATCGATTCGATGATGTATGACGGCCTTACCTGCGCCTTCGACAACTGCGCGATGGGCCTCGGCACCGAGCGCTACGCCGGTGGACAGATCAGCCGCGACGCGCAAGACGCGTTCGCCGCGAACTCCCACGAGCGGGCCGCGGCCGCGATCAAAGACGGCAAGTTCGCCGACGAGATCGTCAACGTCGAGATCGCGCAGCGCAAGGGCGACCCGATCATCGTGGACACCGACGAAGGCGTCCGCCCCGGCACCACCGCCGAGAGCCTCGGCGGCCTACGGCCCGCCTTCGACAAAGAAGGCACCATCACCGCCGGCAACGCGTCGCAGATTTCCGACGGCGGCGCCGCGGTCATCGTGGTGAGCAAGGCCGTGGCCGAGTCGCTCGGCGTCGACCCGCTCGGCGAAGTGCTCGCCTACGGACAGGTGGCCGGTCCCGACCCGTCGCTGCTTACGCAGCCGAGCCGCGCTATCAACAACGCCCTGGCCAAGATCGACAAGAAGGTCACCGACATCGATCTGTTCGAGTTGAACGAGGCCTTCGCCGCCGTCGGGCTCGCCTCGATGGCCGACCTCGGCATCACCGACGAAGTCGCCAACGTGAACGGTGGCGCCATCGCCCTCGGTCACCCCGTCGGCATGTCTGGCACCCGCGTCGCGCTCACGCTGTTGCACGAGTTGAAGCGACGCGGTGGCGGTACCGGCGCGGCGTCGTTGTGCGGCGGCGGCGGCCAAGGCGACGCCATCATCCTCAAGACGCTGTAATTTCCCGGGCGGGCGCCCGCGGGCCCGCCCTCCTCCGCAAGATGGGGCCCCTCGCTTCGCTCGCCCCATCGCGGCTGTCCGCGCGCCGGACTGCGGCCGCGTTCTTTAGAGGTTGACGCGGCCTTCCAGGGCGCGGCCGAGGGTTAGTTCATCCGCGTATTCGAGGTCGCCGCCCACAGGTAGACCGCTCGCAATTCTCGTGACCTTCACGTCGGCGTTGCGCTCGCGCAATTCCTTGGCCACGTACAACGCGGTGGCTTCGCCTTCGATGTTCGGGTTGGTGCACACGATCACTTCGGTGATCGACTCGGCGCCGATCCGCTTGATGAGTTCACCCACGCGGAGTTGCTCGCCTCCGACACCGCGGATCGGGTCGAGGTGGCCTTGCAGCACGTGGTAGCGGCCCTTGAAACGGCCGGTCTTTTCGACCGCGATCACGTCTTTGGGTTCCTCGACTACGCACAGCACGCCGTCTTCGCGCCGGGCGTCTTGGCACAGCCCGCACTCAACGCCGGCATCGTGGGTGCCGTCGGTCTCGGCGATGTCGAAGCAGCGGCGGCAGAACGTGATGCGGCGCTTCACCTCGTCGATGCTCTCGCTGAGTCGGCGGGCGTCTTCGGCCGGTAGCCGCAGCAGGTGATAGGCGATGCGCTGAGCCGACTTCGGCCCCACGCCGGGCAGCCGACCGAGTTCGTCGATGAGGGTTTGGACCGACTGCGCGTATACCGACAAACGCGCTCCTAGCCCAGCAGGCCGGTTAGCCCGGAAAGCCCGCCCAGTGC
>JACCXE010000113.1 GCA_013697265.1 Actinomycetota bacterium
GCGATCTGCTCCGCAACCCAATGCGGCGAGTCCAGCAGCGACGAGTACGTGCGGGTCATATCGTCGAGCCGATCACGTTCGAGCAGCATCGGCAACCCCGCACGGCTGCGGCCCGAGCGTTGCCAGACGGAAGCGATGCGCAGTCGACAAGACGGCGCGCCTGAATCGAAGGTTTGAAACACTCTTCGGTCTGCGGCTCTCCAACCAGTTTGAAGGGCCACTGAGGGGCCAACCTCGCGGACCTGCAAACGAATCAGGTTGAAAACACTGCGGTCCCGGCATGATTCGAACCTGCGACGCACGGTTTTAGGAAACCGACGCTCTATCCCCTGAGCTACAGGACCGGGACCGGAAGAAAACGTGGCAGAAAACCTCCGGGCCACGCCGACCCCAGCGGAAGCTTACGGGCGTAGTGACGCAGTCCGCGTTTAGCGAACAGCTACTTCTGGCTGGCGTCCGCGACGCAGACCGTTAGCCGCCCGGTGCTTCTGTGAGGTGCAACCGCATGTGCACGCGCGTGTTCCAGTCGAGTCCGTCAGCGCACTGTTCTTCGGCGATGACGTGCATGTCGGCGGTCCATTCTTCTCGCGGGACGACCACAAAACCACGGCGCTCATACCACGGCTGATTCCACGGCACATCGGCCTGCGTGTTGAGCACGATCGATTGGTGGCCTTCGCTCCGCACCGAATCAACGATCGTGCTGAGCAACTTCGCGCCGACTCCCGTTCCACCGGCTGAGCGCCGCACG
This sequence comes from Actinomycetota bacterium, assembly GCA_013697265.1. Classification (GTDB taxonomy): domain Bacteria; phylum Actinomycetota; class Acidimicrobiia; order Acidimicrobiales; family JACCXE01; genus JACCXE01. Next base: position 752 of record JACCXE010000113.1, read on the forward strand.
GAGATCTGGCCAATGCAGATTTCGTCGCCCGACTTCGTGAGCAACAGCCACCCGAGGATCGCGTCGTCTTCAACGGCGACGATTACTTGCCGTGCACCGACTGCGCGGGCGAGCGCTTCGCTCGGGATGTGGTCCCCCTTCGCCATCTCGGGATGCACCGAGCTGGCGTAGCGCTGGTCGGCGTCGATCTCGATCGCGGTCAGCACGTCAACCTCGCCTTCATCGGCGTATCGGATAATCATGGGCACATCGTTATGCAAGCGACGCCGCCGCGCCGCCACCAACCCAGTGAGGACTCGATGCATGGTACGGGGCGCGTACGCTGGACAAGTGCATCCAGCAGTTCGCAAAATCGGCCGGCAGGCGCTCCTAAGGGTGGCCCGCACGCGGCCCGTCGCCCGGCTCCTCCGCTTCTACGAAAACGAAGGAATGGTCGACCCGACGGCGCTGAACGTGGCGGCACCAGCGGCGCACGACAACGTCGAACGGCTACGGCGCGAACTGTGGGACAAGTTCGTCTCGCACTTCCCGCCCCCCGCCTTTGAGGACCTGACCGAGGATCTCGCGGATGACACCTTGCCGTCTCTCGACCGTCCCGGAGTAGATCTATCGACGCTCACCGAGGACCAACGCCACTGGTGGCAACACGGGTTCTTGCTGAAGAGGGGCTTGATTCCCGACGAACTTGTCGACGCGTACCGCGAGGTCCGCGCTCGGCTCGACAAGCCGCACGGATGGGAGTCGACCGCTCCGTACTTGCACATTTCTGAGATCCGCGACCTCGGCTGCTACGGCCCGCTGTCGGACAAGCTCGAGGAGCTGATCGGCGAGAAGATGGGCATGAGCCTCAACCTCACCGGTTGGTTGTCGACGGAGCGCAACTGGCACCAGGACGACTACCTGAACCCACCCGAGGTCAAGGGCTGGTACGCCGCGGTGTGGGTCGCGCTTGACACGATCGATCCTGATAGCGGCCCATTCCAGTTCGTGCCGGGTTCCCATCGCTGGCCAGTCCTACGACGCGAGCGCGTGCGGATGTTTCTTACGCCCGAAGAGCGCGCCCACCACGACTGGCCCCGCAAGACCGAACGCTTCCTCGACGAACTGTTGGAGAAGGAGATCGCCGAGCGTGGCGCCGCCCCACAAAGCTTCCTGGGCGAGAAGGGCGACGTGCTCATCTGGCACTCCCGACTTGTACATCGCGGCAGCCCGCCGAAGGTCCCCGGTACCCCCCGTTTGAGCTTCATCGCCCACTACACCGGAAAGTCTCACTGGCCACTAGATCAGCGCATGGCTCGTCACGGCGACGGCGGCTACTACTTCCGCGGGGATATCCCCCTGAGCTGAGCGCGCCCGTGGGTCTAGCCCTCGACGAGCGCAAGGCAACGTAGCGTTGGAGCCAATGGAGCGCCGGACCAAGATCGTCGCAACGGTGGGGCCCGCATCTGACGATCCGCAAGTCCTCCGGGAGATGATCGCCGCTGGCATGGACATGGCCCGCATCTCGCTGTCGCACGGCACGCTAGAAGAGGCCCTGGCGCGAGTCGATCGGGTGCGCGACGCCGCGACTGCGCAACGGCGGATCGTCGGCGTGCTCGCAGACCTCCCTGGGCCCAAGATTCGTGCCGCCGAGTTCCCCGACGGCGGTGTGCACCTCGCCGAAGGCAGCGTCGTTGCGCTCGTGCCCGCCGCGGCCGAAGACCGCAGCGACGGCGGGCGTATCGCCGTCGACCTCCCGACGCTTCTCGTTGATCTCGAGCGCGGTGACGTGGTCGGCCTAGGCGACGGCGTCATCCAACTCCTGGTGCAGGGCGTGTCCATCGACCGCGCGACGGTGGAGGTCGTCTCCGGTGGGTGGGCGCAAGGCCGCCCGGGCGTGACCCTGCCTCCGGGCCGCGCTACGATGTCGTCGCCGACGGCGGAGGACTTCGTGCTCCTCGACGCGCTCGCCGGGAAAGTGGACGCAGTTGCCGTGTCGTTCGTTCGCACCGCAGCTGAAATCGAGAGCGCCCGCGCCGCGGCCGGTGCCGGCGGGCCGATGCTCATCGCGAAAATCGAGACGCAAGAAGCAGTCGACGCGGTAGAAGCGATCATCGGGGTGGCTGACGGCGTCATGGTCGCGCGCGGGGATCTCGGGATCCGCTGCGCCATGGAAGACGTGCCGCACTACCAAAAGCACATCATCCGCACCGGCGTGGCCTACGGCCGGCCCGTGATCACGGCCACCCAGATGCTCGAGTCGATGGTGCGGGCGCCAACGCCGACCCGCGCCGAAGTGAGCGACATCGCAAACGCCGTTTTTGACGGCAGCAGCGCGCTCATGCTCTCGGGTGAAACGGCAATCGGCCAGAACCCGGTGAACGCGATCCGAACCATGGCGCGCATAGCGCAACGGGCCGAGCGGGACTTCGACTACCAGGGGTGGGGCCGCAACCTCGGTCGCCAGCTAAGCGCTGCCGCCGACCCGGTCGCCGCCAACGATCGGATCACCGCCGCGGTGTCCGCCGCGTGCTGGCGAGCCGCCATGGACGCCGACGTCGACGCCATCGTTGCGTGCACCAACAGCGGCGCGACCGCTCGCGCGATTTCGCGGTTCCGTCCAGCGGTCCCCGTCCTTGCCGTCACGCCATCGGAGGCGACGGCCCGGCGGTTGTCGGTCGCGTGGGGAGTCACGTCGTTGCTGGCCGACCGTCACGCGACCACCGACAACATCGTCCGGTTCTCCGTCAACGCGGCGGTGGAGGCGGGCATCGTCAATCCCGGTGGCCTAGTCGCCGTGCTTGTCGGCTCGCCCGCCGATCCGGCGACCGACACGCTTCGGCTCGTCCGCGTCTGACGCACGACGGCCCTGCAGTGACGCTCAGACAGCGACGCCCTCGATTCGGCCGGGTGTGACTGCGGCCTCGCGCCCCGCCATTCGGCAGTCGCCGGTTGCATCAACGCCACTCCCGCACGCTCCGGCCAATGTGGCAACCCCGAGGCCCAGCGGGACGGCAAAACTCCGCGTAACTTTGAGACGTGGTTCACGGTTCCGTTCCGTCAGCCCCCGCGTGGAGCCGACATGGGATTTGACGTAGGCCCCGACCCTCGCCTTCCATCAAATGTCGATTCTTTTGCCCCGCCAATCGACTTCCTCGCCGGAGCCTTCTATCTGGACGGCGCGCGGGCTGCCTACCGCTGGTTACGCGACAACGCGCCCGTCTACTACGACGAGAACAGCCGGCTGTGGGGTGTCGCAAACTACGCCGGCGTGCTCGCGGTGGAACGCGACGCGGCGACGTTTTCGAACGCACGCGGCAGTCGCCCCGACACCGGTCCGCTGCCGTGGATGATCGATCTCGACGGCGTCGCGCACGCCACCCGGCGCAAGTTGGTGAGTGCCGGTTTTACTCCCCGGCGGGTGCGCGACACCTTGCCGCGGTTGCGCGCGATCTGCGACGAACTGATTGACGCCGTGGCCGAACGGGGCGAGTGCGACTTCGTGGCCGACCTCGCGTCGCCACTGCCCATGGCGGTGATTGGTGACATGCTCGGAGTTGCCACCGCCGACCGGGCGAAGTTGCTGGCCTGGTCCAAACAGATGCTGGTGTCGCTGGGCGGCACGCCCGACGACTACGCGATTGCGGCGGAGGCCTTCGGCGCGTACGTCGAATACGCGCGGGGCATGATCGCTGATCGGCGCACAAATCCTGTTGATGACTTGTTCAGCGTGCTGGTCCACGCCGAGGCCGATGGCGTCCGGCTGCGCGACGACGAGATCGTGTTCGAGTCGCTGCTGTTGCTGATCGGCGGTGACGAAACCACTCGGCAAGTCTCCGCAGGAGGACTCGAGCAGTTGCTGCTCGACCCAAAGCAACTCAGCGCGGTGCGCAAGGACCCCGCGTTGGTGCCGAGCGCGGTCGAGGAGATGCTGCGCTGGGTGTCGCCGATCAAGAACATGGCCCGCACCACTACCGCAGCAGTCGCGCTGCAGGGGACGACAATCCCGGC
>JACCXE010000135.1 GCA_013697265.1 Actinomycetota bacterium
GGCTCGGCCTCGACGGACGTCTCGCGACGACGCGGGTCGCGGCGTTGTCCGCCGGTCAGCGACGCCGCACCGCTCTGGCCTCGCTGGTGGCGCGCCAGGCCGAACTCTGGTTGCTCGACGAGCCCCACGCCGGGCTCGACGATGACGGGCGCGACCTGGTCGACGGGGTCGTGCGCGAGGCAATCGCGACCGGTGCGACGGTGCTGATGGCCAGCCACGACATAGACCGCGCCACCGCGCTCGCGTCGCGGGTGATGACCGTCGCCGGCGGCATGATCAATGCCACGGCATCGCCGACAAAGACGGAGCCCGCCCGTGTTTCGTGACGCCGCATTGATCGCAGGTAAGGACCTGCGGATCGAACGACGGTCGCGGGTCACCACGCAGCAGATCGCGCCCTTCGCGCTGCTCGTGCTCGTGCTCTTCGCGTTTGCGCTGGATCCCGACCGCGGCGTGCTCGGCCGGGCCGCGGCCGGCCTGTACTGGTTGGCCGTGGTGTTCTGCACTGTGCTCGCGGTACAGCGGTCCGCGACCGTTGAAGTAACCGACCGCGCCGGTGAGGGTTTGCGGTTGGCGGGCTTAGACCCCGGCGGCGTGTTCCTGGGCAAGGCGGTAGCGGTAGGCGCCCAATTGCTCGTGCTCGAGGCGCTGCTGACCATCGGCATCGCCTTCTTCTATGGCACCAAGCTGCACGAGCCGATGTTGTTGCTAGCCACGGCGTTACTCGCCACTATCGGTCTGGCCGCGGCGGGAACGGCCTACGCCGCAGTGGCAGCGGGCCTGCGCGTGGGCACCACGTTGCTGCCGTTGCTGTTGTTGCCGGTGCTCGCACCGGTGTTGCTGGCCGCGACTCGGGCCTGGGAGGCCGGATTGGCGGGTGTGCCTGGAGACGCGGTTAGCTGGCTAGAGCTGTTGGCCGCGTTCGCAGTGTTGTACATCGCCGTTGGGGTCGTCGGCTACGGCACCCTGCAGGAGGAGTCATGAGGAGTATTCGGGTGCTCGGCGCGCTCGCCGTCGTAACCCTCACCGGCACGTTCGCGCTCGGCCTGGGCCTGCCGGCCACGTTCGAGCAGCGCACCTACTCACGGATGGTGGCGCTGCACCCGCCCCTCGCCTGGACCGCCTACGTCGCGTTCGGCATCACCGCGGCCGCCTCGATCCTCTATCTCATCCCGCGCACCCGGCGGCCCCGCTGGGACGCGATCGCCAGCGCGTCGGCCGAGCTCGGCGTGTTGTTCACCGGGCTCACGTTGATCACCGGCAGCCTGTGGGGCCGGCCGACCTGGGGCGTGTGGTGGACTTGGGACGCCCGTCTCACCACAACCGCGCTCATGCTTGTGATCTACCTCGGGTATCTGGCGCAGCGATCGATTGCGGACACCGCGTCCGCTCGGGCCATGCGGTCGGCCATCATCGGCGCCATGGCCGTCGTCGTTGTCCCGATCAACCACATGGCCGTCGAGTGGTGGCGCACGCTGCACCAGGGCCGTTCGCTCGCGTCGTTGAAGCCCGGCAGCACGCTTGACGGCGACTTCATCGCCGCGATGCTGCTCGGATTCGTGGCTATGACCCTCAGCTATGTGTGGCTGCTCGTGCTACGCACAAAAGTGATCGAAGCCGACAACGAACTCGAAGCACACGCTCTCACCGCCGCGATCGCTGCCCGTCGCCGCGAGGCGGTCGCCCAGTGAACGAGCGTCAGCGAGTGAACCATCAATACCGGGGGCGCCGCTCGGCGCCGCGTACGCCGAAGGCGGACGCAAGATGAGTGGGTATGTCGTTGCGTGTTACGCGGTGACAATCGCGTCGCTCGCCGGATACGCCGGGTGGGTCGTGCGCCGTTACCTCGCAGTCGGCCGCCGCGTCACGCCCGACGAGAGCGCCTCGTGAAGCGCGGGCGCGCCGCGCTCTTTCTCGGCGTCGCCGTCCTTTTGGCCGGTGGGCTCTTGTGGAAGGGCCTCACCAACGCAACCGTGTACTTCAAAACCGTGGACGAGGCCATCGCTCAGCGCACCGAGTTGGGGGATCGGCGCTTCCGCCTTGAGGGCGTCGTGCTCGCCGGGTCGGTGAAGGAGGCCAACGGGGGCGTCGACTTCACGGTGGCCGAGAACGACGCCGAAGTGAGCGTGCACCACATGGGCGACCCGCCTGAGTTGTTCCGGGCCAACGTGCCGGTGGTGCTCGAGGGCCACTTTCGCGGCCGCACCTACGAGAGCGACCGCATCCTCGTGAAGCACACGAACGAATACCGCAAAGACAACCCCGACCGGGTGAAGGACTACGTCAAGCCATGACGTCGGTATTGGGCAACAGCGCCGCTCTGCTCGGGTTTCTCGCCTCGACCGGTGGCCTTCTCTTTCTGGTGGTCGGCCTGGTGCGCAAACGCACCGACCTCGTCCGCGCTAGTTGGACGTGGGTGTGGGGTGTTGTGGCCGCAGCCGTGATCGGTTTCGGCGCGATGGAAGTGGCGCTGCTGCGTCATGACTTCTCCCTGCAGTACGTCGCTGACAACGGCAGCCGATCCACTCCGCTGCTTTACACAATCGCGTCGGCGTGGTCGGCGCTCGAAGGCTCGATCTTGCTGT
>JACCXE010000149.1 GCA_013697265.1 Actinomycetota bacterium
CGGCGTGCAACGCGAAGATCATCGAGATCGGCGCGGTGTGGTGATAGCGACGGGCGCCACCGCCGCCCCCTTCCCCACCGGATGTGTACGCGGCGATCTGGCTGAGGTCGAGATACCAACTCTGCGGCTTGTCAACTATCCGTTGACGCGCTGCCTCCGAGTACGTGAGCGGCGCCAGGCCGGGCGGCACGCCAAGACATTTCTGCGTGCCCGCGTAGGCAATGTCGATACCCCAGCCGTCTACGTCGAGTTCGATGCCGGCGATCGACGTGACGCAGTCGACGAGCAGCAACGCACCATCGGGCTTGGCCGCGCCGATCGGGGCCACGTCGTTGCGCACGCCGGTGGACGTCTCGGCGTGCACCAACGCGATGATCGCCGGGTTCGGATGGGCGGCGAGCACCGCAGCCGGGTCGAGCGGTGTGCCCCACTCGGCGTCGACCCGGGTTACAACCGCGCCGCAACGCTTCGCGACGTCGACCATGCGCTCGCCGAACAGGCCATTGACGCCGATCACGACTTCGTCGCCCGGCTTCACCACGTTCACAAACGCCGCTTCCATGCCCGCCGACCCCGTCCCGCTGATGGGCAGGGTGAGCGCGTTGCCGGTTTGGAAGACGGAGCGCAGGCGTTGGCACGTCTCGTCGAGCACCACCAGGAATTCGGGGTCGAGGTGGCCGAGCATGGGCCGGCCCAGCGCGGCCACGACCTCGGGGTACGGATTACACGGGCCGGGCCCCATAAGAAGGCGATCGCTCAGCATCACGACATAATGCCCGCATGACGATGCGCTATGACGAAGCGGTTGCGGCGGCGACCGCTCCGGGGCAGATCTTCGAGCTGGACGAGATCGACATTCGCGGCGTGCCCACGAAGATCTTCAAAAACGCTCCGCCCACGCTGCGTGACTTCATCGGCAGCGCCCGCATGCGGGGCGAACGCGACTTCCTGGTCTACGAAGACGAACGCTGGGGCTTCGACCTCGTCATGCAGCACGTCGACGCGTTGAGCGCGGCGCTGGTCGAGCACTATGGGGTCAAGAAGGGCGACCGCGTCGCCATCGGCATGCGCAACTACCCTGAGTGGGTCATCGCGTGGGCGGCGATTGTCTCCATCGGAGCGATCTCGGTGTCGCTCAACGCGTGGTGGACCGAAGACGAGCTCGACTTTGCGCTCGAAGACTCGGGCACGACCGTGCTCATCGCCGACCCCGAACGCGCCGCGCTCGCCAGTAAGAGCGCATCGCGCCTCGGCATCCGCATCGTGGGCGTGCGCTTCCCCGACGGCGTGATGGCCGACGAGCACGTAGAGAAATACGAAGACGTCGTGGTCTTGGGGGCCGCGCCGCCACCCATCGACATCGACCCCGACGACGACGCCACGATCCTGTACACGTCGGGTACGACCGGCCGGCCCAAGGGCGCAGTGTCGACGCATCGGGCGATCGTGCAATCGATCATGGGCTTCGCCTCGCGCGCCGCTGTCGAGACGATGCGCAACCCGAAGACACAGAACCCGCTCGAACCCGCGGCCGACGCCGACCCGACGTCGTTCATCCTCATCGTGCCGCTATTCCACGTGACCGGCGGCGTGCCCGTGATGCTGAGCTGCTTCGGCAGCGGCCTCAAGCTCGTGATGATGTACAAGTGGGAGCCCGTCCGGGCGCTGGAGCTGATCGAACGCGAACGCATCACCAACTTCGTGGGCGTGCCGACCCAGAGTTGGGACCTCATGGAGTGCGATCGGTTCGCGGACTTCGACACGTCGTCGCTGCTCTCGGTGGGCGGCGGTGGTGCGCCGGCGCCGCCCAAGCTCGTGAACCGCGTGGCCACCGGATTCAAGAAGGCGGCGCCCGGCATCGGTTACGGCATGACCGAGACCAATGCGTACGGCCCGGGGAACTCGGGCAAGGACTATGTCGAGCATCCGACGTCGACGGGCCGCGCCGCCCCCGGCCAGTTGCTCGCCATCCGTGACGAAGACGGCAACGACTTGCCTGTCGGCGAACGGGGCGAGATCTGGTTCAAGGGCCCGTCGCTGATCCGCGGCTACTGGAACCGGCCCGACGCCACGGCTGAGACGATCGTGAACGGCTGGCTGCGTTCGGGCGACCTGGGTCGCCTCGACGACGAAGGTTTCCTGTACATCGAGGACCGGGCCAAGGACATGATCTTGCGCGCCGGCGAAAACGTCTACTGCGCCGAGGTCGAAGCCGCGATCTACGAACACCCCTCTGTGTACGAGGCGGCGGTGTTCGGCGTGCCCCACGAGCGGCTGGGCGAGGAGGTCGCGGCCGTGGTGTTCTTGCGCGACGGCGCCGTGATGACGGCCGAAGACTTGCGGGCTCACGTCAAGGAACGCCTGGCCAATTTCAAAGTGCCCACTCGGATCCATTTCGTCACCGAGCAGCTTCCCCGTAATCCGGCCGGCAAAATCCTCAAGCGGGAGTTGCGCGACCACTTCGACGACTGAACGTCTTGTGGGGGGAGGTTGGCAGAGGCGGGTTGTCGCATTACCCTGTCCGGCACCGCTTCGGCGGAGTCTTTATATGACGAACTTCCCCGGTTCTCGACGTTGGCTTTGCCTCTTGGCAGCCGCGGTCGCTGCTGCGACCCTCGCTAGTACGGCCGCGCCCGCAAACGCGGTGTCTTCTGACCCGTACAAGGAACAGCAGAATGTGCGGGAGCAACAGAAGGTGATCAACAACGAGATCTCCACACTTAAGAAATCCGACGCCCAGCTCGCCAAGCAGGTGGCCGATCTCGAGGCCAGCGTGAAGACGAGCAAGTCGGGCTACGACAAGGCTGCGGCCAATGCCGCGAACGCCGCCCGCGCCTCGATTCTTGCTCGGGGCGACGAGGAAAAGACCACTGCGAACTACCTGAGGTTGCAGAAGTCGACCAAGAGCCTCGCCGTGCAGCTCTACGTCCACGGCTTCGCCGACACCCAGACGCCCAAGCTGACCGCCACGCAGCTCGCGCAAGCGGCGACGCACGGCTACATGGGCGTGTTGGCCGTGGCCCGCGGCCAAGACGTCACCGAGAAACTGGCGGCGCTGCGCGCGCAAGTGATCAAAGCCCGCCAAGAGGCCGAAGCCATCGAAGCCAAAGCCGCTACCGATCGGGCCAAGCAAAAAGTGGCCCTCGGCACACTACAGACCAACAAGACCAAGCAAGAGCGCGCCGCGGGCGAGGTGGAACGCCGCCTCGAAGCCGCGCTGGCTGAGTCCGCCGCACTCTCCGTGATCGACAAGGCGCTGTCGAAGGAGATCGCCCGTCGTTCTAAAGGCAGCAGCGCGGGAGGCCGTATTGCGGTGGGCAACGTCAACACTGTGAACGCGCGGGGCATCACCGTTGCCAGCTCGATAGGCGACAAGGTCTCCGCCCTCATGGACAAGTCCAAGGAAGACGGCATCGCGCTCGGTGGCTACGGCTACCGCAACTCGAGCCAGCAGGTCGCGCTGCGCAAGGCTCATTGCGGCTCGAGCAATTACGACATCTACGAGAAGCCGTCGAACCAGTGCCATCCGCCTACGGCTCGACCCGGTGCGTCGATGCACGAGCGAGGCCTGGCCATCGACTTCACGTATCAGGGTTCGATCATCACGTCCCAGTCGAACCCGGCATTCAAGTGGCTGTCCGCGAATGCCAAGACCTACGGCCTCTACAACCTGCCGTCGGAGCCGTGGCACTGGAGCACGAACGGCAACTAAGCGCCCGCCCCTGCGCAACTTCTCGCCCAAGCCACGGGCTCGCTTCGCATAGGAGCCGTCGACCGTCACCTTGGCGACCGCGGCCGCAATCTTGGTGGGGCGGGTGACCATTACGCCGACGCCGAGTTCCTCGACGCGTCGTCCGTGCCAGAACTGGTCGAAGAGTTGCGCAGCACGACCACAGGAACGCCTGCGGCGGTGCGCCACAAACTGCGGCTTGGCAGACATGGTGTGTTGCCACGTTCGAGCGAATTCGCCTGCCGCGTTCGACCCCACGGGGTTTCGCGGATGCGTCTGTCGGCACCGGTGGCGGCCTGTGGATAAGGCTCCATTGGAGCCGCCAGAGCCGGATTCGCTCAAACGTGGCACCGAGCTTGGGTCGCGCTCCTAGCCTGAAGCGGTGGAAGGCTTTCCCGAACAGTTCTTTTCGCGGGCCGACGAGAACGACGACAACGTCTTCTACGGGACAGCGCGATTGGTCACCCACATCGACGACGACGCGATCGCGGCGGTGGCCGATCTGTACGACGAACTCCGCATCGACGGCGACGTCCTCGACCTGATGAGTTCGTGGGTCTCGCACTTCCACACAACACCGCGTCATTTGAGCGTGCTCGGCATGAACGAACCCGAGCTGGCGGCGAACACGGCGGCGGCCGAGCGCATCGTGCACGACCTGAACGCGGACCCGCGCATTCCGTTGGAAAACGAAAGCATCGACGACGCGCTGTGTTGCGTGTCGGTCGACTACCTCACCCGACCCGTCGAGGTGTTCCGCGACGTGGCCCGCGTGCTGCGTCCCGGCGGGCGGCTCGTGTGCACGTTCAGCAACCGCGTGTTTCCAAGCAAGGCCATTCGTGGCTGGCTCTACGCCAGCGATGAAGAGCGCTGTGCGATCGTGGCCGAGTACTTCGGTCTGTCACGGGTATTCGACACGCCCACCGTCAGCCGCC
>JACCXE010000161.1 GCA_013697265.1 Actinomycetota bacterium
CCCGCAGCCAGGACGCCACCGCTGTGGCAGTCGCCCCTGCTTCGGCTCCGACCCGACTGCCACGTGGGCCCGATGCTTGGGCCGCTCCAACCAAGTCCGTGACCGCCACCTCGGTTGAAGTAAAACCCGTCCTGGAAGCTAACGCCGACGGAAGCGCAGCAGGCAACGACATATCCGACACATGCACTGACCTGGGCACCGATTCGTCGGCCGACGAACTTCGCTTGGCGCGAGCCGCGGCAGCTGTCGTTCTTGTTCTTGCCAAATAGACACTTGTGTTTGCGAACGCAGACTTTGCCCACGCAGAGGTTGCCATCCAGATCGAACCCGTTGATGGGGTCGCCGGCGACGTAGTCGTAGTCGTTGGCGGAGCCGCCTTCTATGGGGTCGACCTGGGCGGATGCGATTAGCGGCGAACGGCTCGACGAATAAGGGCAAGCGCCCAGAGTTCGAGTGCGGCGGTGATCGCCGACGGCACGGAGATAAACAATGTGATTCCGAGCCCTCGTTCGACAGCGCTCGCCCCGGAAGTCGACACCGACTGGCTGATGACGAATAGAAGCGGAGCGGCCAGCATCGCAGCCAGCGTCACTACTAGCGCACGTCGCGCCGCTGATACGTTCCCGCTGGAGCGCAGAAACGGACCTGTGACCCCCAGCGCCACCCCCGTTCCTGCGAGGAAGATCCAGATCATTGGTGCGTCGATCTGCGCTCCGCCGTCGACGGTGGTTGGCGGCGCGACCGCGCGGGCGACCAACACCCCGATTACGGAGAGAACGGCTCCTGAGGTTGCGGCCCTAAACAAGATCCATCTGCTCACGGCACGCCATCTCCGAAGGTTGCGTCGTACGAGGTGTTGGCACGAAGGCCAGACGACACGGCCGCTCGGTTCAACTGGCAGCGACCTTTGTTGAACCATCCGATGTAACCGGTACTCCCGCACACTCCGCCCATGAACGTGTTGAGCTGACTATCTGCCGCTCGCCTGTCCGCGAGGGAGAACTGCCCGCTCTCGGCTGCGAAGCGCAACAGGTCGTATCCGTAGTCGTGCGACTTGCACCCGTTGGTGAACGCTCGCACCGCGTCTGCGGCTATGAGACCGTGGGTCGAGCACGACCCGCTCCTGCGACCAACCATTCCTTTCCCCAGGCGGCGAGGGCTGTAGTGGGAGAACGCCCTGAAACCGCATGGCGCCGCACGTCCCCCCGTCATGTACTCGCATGCGACCACGCCGGAACCGCTGACAAGTGCCAGCCAAATCGAACCGTTGACCGGATCGCCCGACACGTAGTCGTAGTCGTTGGCGCAGCCGCCTTCTATGGGCTCGATCGCTGCGATCATCGTCCTACACGCATTCGTCTGCGCGCCGCGGTCAGAAGACCTCGTAAAGCGAGAAGTCGGCGTCCGTATCAGCGATCTCGTTGAGGAGATCCGCAAACTCGCGTCTCCTCGTGCGCCGCGGTTGAACCGACGCGGCGATCGTCACGCGTCGTAGGCGTGGCCCACCGTCGCGATGAACGATGGCGACAGCGATCGCTGGCATATTCGAGCCTGGGCGCATCAGGCGGCTCGTGACGTGATCGAGGCTAGTCCGGGGTACATGGACGGTCCGAACGAGGTTGCGAATGATGAGGTCGGTCGCGCTTAACGTGAAACGAGCGGTGTACGCGCGCCAAACCAGAAAACCGGCTGGGAGCAATCCACCCGCGACGATCGGCCCTTGGGCATCGACGAACGCGTTGATGATCCCGCCGACCGCGATTCCTCCAAATATGGCGATGGGGGTCGTCACGGTGAACAGCAGCGTGCCCCCGTCCCAGCCGGATCGCAGCTGGCGATGACGCGCTGTGATCTTGCTACTCATGAGGGCATCGCCGACCCGGCTGTCCACGCGAAAGCCTGGCGCAGACCGCGCGCTAGGCCAAGGCGAGCTACTCGCTCACGACAACCCGCGCACGACATCGCCGCGCGGCCGAATGATCTAGCGCCCTTAAACCCGCCGCGAATCACTGACCCCTTGACCGCCCCGCGAATGGCGCCTCCCCCCGCCCAATTCAAGGCGAAGTCGCCTGCAGACAGTGCGCCGGCCTTTAGGAGGCCACCACTGCACCGGTCGATGCAACCAGCGAGACGGCCAGATGCGCTCAGTGCCGCGGCGGCCAGTCCAAGGCCGCCACAGAGACCGCCGGTACCGGCAACGCAGACGGCGAAAGCAACGGTTCCGACAATCGGCGCTGCCCACCGAGCAATTCTCCCAAGACGACGCCCGAACTTCTTGAAGCTGAACGTGCCCGCGAGGTCGAAGTCGTTGATGGGGTCGCCTGCGACGTAGTCGTAGTCGTTGGCGGAGCCGCCCTCTATGGGGTTAACGGAGTGGCGCGTCAAATTGCTAGCTATCGGGCCGCAAGCGTTCTTCTCGCTTCGGTGAGTGCGCTGATCGTATTTAGGCGGCGACTCACCTGCGCCCAATCGCGACCTGTTCGGCGCGCGATGTCCCGCGACAGGAAGATCAACGGCAAGGAGCCGGCCGACGCTGCTACAACGAACGCTGCCGCAGAGGCCACGTAGGCGCCGTACCAGCCGACCGCATGCAGACCGAAGCCGACCACGAAGAGCATCGTCGCGATAGCGACGAGCAGCATTGAGCGAAGGTAACGGCCGGCTTCCGCTGGCGACACGAACAGCCCTTCATCGCGCACGTCCACTCACCACGTCCACGTATAAGACGGCCCGAACCACAGGCCCCGCGTACCGACGCCAACCGAACCCGCTGGGGACAAACGTCGAGAGCCACGGTGCCCACCCACTCCACCGCCGACGCACACGGGAAAACAGGCTCCGCCCGTTACGTTTCCACTGAATCCCCTTGGATTCTCGCCCGGTGACCAGGTCGCGGACGGTCCAGGTGTCGAACAGCAAGGCATTATCGACACCCCCGACCTCGATCTTCCACCGACGTTGCTGTGGTTGACGCTGACGCAGGCGCCAGCACAAACACTGCCAGAGATCGTCCCGTATCGGGCGGCGGTGCACGCAACGTTGCCGCGACACTTGGCGGCATTCCCGGCGAGCCGCCCGCCCTTCGCCCAGATGCTCTTGCGGCCGCGACATCGCTTCTGCCAGACCTGAATGCAAGTGCCAGTGAGGTCGAGGTTGTTTATGGGGTTCCCGCACACGTAGTCATACGCGTTGCAGCTGCCGCCTTCTATGGGGTCGACGGAGGTGAAGCGTTCGAGTGCGGGGTCGGTCAGCAGCCTTGCCCGACAATCTGGGTCATCAGGTTGGTCAGTTTTTCGCACAGCTTCATCGCGTCGGCTCGGCTCGTGAGTGCTGGACTCCTTGCCGTCGAAGCTGAGGCTGCGCGGCGAACACGTATCGCGTGCACCGGGAGTCGTTCTCCAGCGGTGAGCGCGGTGAGCGCCTCTAAGGACTCCTGCCCGATCAACGTCCTCGTTGGCAAGACGGCGAACCCCCGCACCTCGGACCAAGGAACTCGCCTGATCGAGAAGGGGTTCACGATCTCGATTCCCCATCGACTCACGCGGAGGCCGCGTCGAAGCAGAAATACCATGCAGTACGCGGCCGGCGCTCCAATGAAGGCGAGCACGGATAGCGACCCACTGATCCCTGTACTTGAATCCAGTGCGAGCACAACCGCAAGAAGGCAAGCCGCGGACATGGACGCAAAGCCGATCCATCTCAGTATTCGATCGAAGCCGTTTCGGTCACTCACGCGCGTCCACCGCCGCGAGAGATCGTCCGGCGAAGGCAGCATGAACGACCCCCGATCCATCGGCGTCAACCGCGCCAGGTCTTCGGAACAAAGTTCGTGTAGAAGGCGAGCGCGCCGAGATAAAAGCGCGGAAACGCTGTCCCGCGCAGCCGGCCCGGAGCGAACGCTCCGCGTCCGCATCCGACCCCGGCAATTTTCCCGCACAGGCCGCCGGAGAACGCCGAGACGGTCGCTTGCCATGCCGCGCCCCGAAGACTCAATCCGCGACCATCGCGACCTGCAGCGCGATCGCTCGCGAGGTGCGCGGCAAACCCCACTCCAGCAACGCCCGCAAGTGCAAGGCCACAAACCACTGTTCCGACGCAGGCTGCTCCCACGGAGGCACCAGCAACGCCGATACCAAAGTTGACGATGCCGTGTCTATACCGCTTCACCGCCTTCTTGATCTTCTTGGCATGACAGGACCAGCAGATCTGCCCGTCGAGGTCGACCTTGTTGACTGGGTCGCCTGCGACGTAGTCGTAGTTGTTGGCACTTCCGCCTTCTATGGGGTCGGTTTGGAGGAAGCGTCCGAGTCGGGGGTCGTAGAGGCGGACGCCCATGCGGACAAGTCCGAGGGCGCCGCCGACGGTGAAGCGTTGCTGTTTGCCGAGCCATCCGAGCCGGCTCGCGGGGGCGGCGGTGGTGGCGCCGTATTCGTCGGCGAGGAGGACCGGGGTCCATGTGCCGGCGGTGTCGGTGGTGCCGACGATGTCGCCGTGGGCGTTGGCGTGCTG
>JACCXE010000187.1 GCA_013697265.1 Actinomycetota bacterium
GCGACGCCCTTCGTGAGTTGGTCGACCGGGCCGACCTCGATGAGCTCACCCGTTTTGTCGACCGGCTCACCGAACACGACGAGTGGGACGATCTGGTCGACGTTCGCAACGACTGTCGGGCCGCGGCGGCGCGCGGCAAGCAGCTGTGGCCGGTCACTGCCTATGTGAACTACGTGCTCGCGCTGCGCGGCCCGGGTCGTTACGCCGCGGCTGCGATTAACGACGCGGCCGGCCCGGGAGCGGCGGCGGCGCGCTTCGGTTTCGGTCCGTTGACGGAAGTGGGCGCGTCGGCGCACTCATGGACCGATCTCGCTTCGCACTTGGCGGCCGGTCCGACGGCGAGCCTGGTCGCACACGAGTGCGTGCTGCGAGGCGAAGATCTCACGCAGGTCGACGGCGTCGACGGGTCGCTGCTCGACGTGCCGCTTGTGCTCGCCGACTGGGAACCGGACTACGAGCTGGCCACCTACAAGCTCGACAAGGCCGAGTTTCCGTCCCCCGAGATGCCGGAGCGCGTCCGCTGGTCGGAACTCGAACTGAGCGATGACGAAGTTGACGAAGATGACGATGCCCTCGAGGGACGCCAGGCACTCGACGAGATCGCCGCACACTGGAACACCGAGTCGAACGGGCGCACCGAAGCGGTCGGCGTGTCCGGGGACATCGCCGTCGCGCTGCGTGCCCTCGGTCTGACGTACGCCCGCGTCGCGATCGTGTCGCCCTCCGAGGCGTTCGCCCATATCTCGTGGGCCGCGGCGTCCGGCGGCGCCCACGGCCGACGCCGCGGCGCAGCCAACGGACGCTTCGCCGCCTGGTGGACTGCCGCCGCCCTCGTCGACCTGGGCGACGACTGGCCCGTCACGGCCAACGAACTCGAAGTCGCCGTCAACGAAATGCAGTGGTTCCTATGGGACGACGGCAACGAACCCATCGGCTGGTCGTTGCATTTGGGAGTCGAAGACCCTCGCGCCGAGCTGGCGTGGGCTCTAGTCGCGTCGGACGCGGACTAACTCACGACGCCGAGCACACGGTCGGTATACTCGTTGCGGAACACGCCGGCGGGGTCGAGCTTTTCGCGCACGGCCTGGAACCTGTCCCACATGGGGTAGCGCGTCTTCAGCACGTCGGCGGTCTGGAAGTTGAGTTTGCCCCAGTGGGGGCGACCCTCGAGCTTGTTCATCACGTCTTCGACGGCGCGGAAGTACGGCTCGTAGTCCATGCCCTTGGCCACGTGCACGGCTACGTAGGCAGAGTCGCGGCCTGACGCGGTCGACAGGGGGATGTCGTCGGGCGCGGTGAAGCGCACCTCGACGGGAAAGCCGATGTTGAAACCGTTGTCCTTCACCGCGGCGCGCACGCCGTTCACGGCCTCGACGATGTGCTCGCGCGGCACCGCGTATTCCATCTCGTAGAAACGCACCCACCGGGGGCTGGCGAATATCTCGTAGCTCGACTTCACGTATTCGGTGCGACCCGAACTGGGGATCAAGCGCGACAGCCGCGGGATCGCTGTGGGGCGGAACCGGCCTGCCTTGACCACGGCGCCGAAGAGGATGTTCTCCATGAAGATCTTGTCTTTGAAAAACTGCCACCGGCTCTGGCCACCCGACGGTTCATCGGTTTCGTTGTTCGTCTTCGTCAACGCCCAGCCCGTATGCGGCACCCAGAAGAACTCGAAGTGCTCGTTGTTGTCGACGTGGTTGTCGATGTTGGCCAACACGTCGTCGACCCGCAGCGGTTCTTCCACCGCGTGCAGGTTGAACTTGGGCACGCACTGCAAGGTGACGCTGGACAGCGCGCCGAGCGCGCCGACGCCGACCCGGGCGGACTCGAAGATCTCTTTCTCTTCGGTGGGCGAGCACGAGATAATCGACCCGTCCCCCGAAACGATGTCGAGCGCGATGACCTGCGCGGCAATGCCGGTTTTCTTCGCGCCGGTGCCGTGTGTCGCAGTGGAGATGGCGCCGCTGATCGTCTGGTAGGCGATGTCGCCCAGGTTGGGCATGGCCATGCCGTAGGCCCAGAGCAGCTTGTTGAGATCCGCGATGGTGGTGCCGGCCTGCGCGGTCACTTGCAGGTTCTCGGTGTCCACCGCGGTGACGGTGTTGTATCGGTCGAGCACGACCTGCACGCCATCGGTTAGCGCGCATGCGGTGAAGCTGTGCCCGCTACCGACGACCTTCACCCGACGACCACGAGCCGCCGCGCCCTTCACGACCGCGGCGAGTTCGGCATCCGTGGACGGATGTGCGACCTCAGCCGGATCGCACTTCTGATTGCCCGCCCAGTTCTTCCACATATATCTCTGGCTCCTCCGCCCGAGGGCTCCGTCGCTGTGCCCGGCGGGGACCCCAACCCCGCCGGCTGTCCGAAGCTTCGCGACAACTTAGGCAAATGGTCAGAGCCAGCGCGGTTAGCTCCGAGCCTTCAAGGCTTCAATGAGTTGGGGCAGCACCTTGTGGACGTCGCCCACGATGCCGAGGTCGGCGATCTGCAGGATCGGCGCTTCCTGGTCCTTGTTGATCGCGATGATGTTCTTCGAACCCTTCATGCCGACCATGTGCTGCGTGGCACCCGAGATGCCGGCCGCGATGTACAGCGTGGGCTTCACCGTCTTGCCGGTCTGGCCGACTTGGTAGGCGTAGGGCACCCAACCGGCATCGACGATGGCACGTGACGCGCCGGGCGCGCCCTTGAGCAGCTTGGCCAGCTCTTCGATCATCGCGTAGTTGGCCGCTTCGCCGAGGCCCCGTCCACCGGAAACGACCACAGCCGCTTCGTCGAGCTGGGGGCCGCTGCGCTCTTCGACGTGACGATCGACAACGGTCGCCGCGTTGGTGGCACCCGTCTCGGGCACGCTGAGCGGAGCAACGGTGGCGCTGCCACCACTCGGCTCGGCGGCGAAGCTCTTCGGGCGCACCGCGTAGATGAAGGGCGCCGAGCCGGTGAAGGTTGCTTCAACGATGGTGGCGCCACCGAAGATCGCGTGGCTGGCGACGGGCGGCTCGCCCGCGGCGAGGCCCACGACGTTGGTGAGCACCGGCTTGTCGAGCTTGGCGCTCAGACGGCCCGCGACGTCGCGACCGTCGTAGCTCTGCCCGACGAGGAGGATGTCGGGGCCGGTGCCGGCCTCGATCGCGGCAGCGATCGCCGCGGCCACGGACACGCCCGGCAGCGAGGTGCCCAGGTCGCCGAGGTCGTGGACCGTTGACGCGCCGTGCGCGCCAAGGTCGCCGGCGATCGACGCGGTGTCTGCACCCCAAGCGACGGCTTCGACGGTGTCGCCGAGCTCGCGGGCCTTCGTGAGCAATTCGAGGCTGAGCGACGAAACCTTGCCGCCAGCCGATTCTGCGAGAACCCAAACCTTGGCCATGCTCAGATCACCTTCAACTGGTCGAGGAACGCAACGATCTTTTGGAAGGCATCGCCTTCGTCAACGACAACTTCACCGGCCTTGCGCGCTTCAGCCGCGGTGACGTTCGTGATTTTCTGTCCGGCGCCGTCGCCGCCCACCTGAGCGGCGTCGATGCCGAGGTCGGCAACAGTGACCTGGTCGAGCGGCTTGCCCTTGGCGGCCATGATGCCCTTGAACGACGGGTAGCGGGGCTCGACGACGCCCGCGGTAACAGTGACCAGGGCGGGCAGCGGGCAGGTGACTTCGTCGTAGCCGGCTTCGGTCTGACGCTGGACCTTGACCGTCGAGCCGTCCACCTCGATGTGCTTGGCGAAGGTGACCGACGGCAGGCCCAGGATCTCGGCGACCTGCACCGGCGTGGTACCGGTGTAGCCGTCGCTGGACTCAGTGGCGGCCAGGATCAGGTCCGCCCCCTCGATGCGCTTGATGGCCGCAGCCAGAACCTTGGCGGTGCCGAGCGCGTCCGACCCCTTGAGGGTGTCGTCCGACACGAGCACGGCCTTCTCGGCGCCCATGGCGAGCGCGGTGCGCAGGCCGGCGGTTTCGCCGTTGGGGGCCATCGAGACCAGGCTCACTTCACCACTACCAGCCGCGTGCACCAGCTGAAGAGCCATCTCGACGCCGTACATGTCGGAGTCGTCGATGATCAGCTTGCTGGAGCGGTCGAGGTTGTTGTTGGCATCGAGCGATCCGGGGTTTGCGGGATCGGGAATCTGCTTTACACAGACGACGACATTCATGTCGCCAGCATTGCCGATCACAAGGCCCTCGTACCAACTGAACCTACCGACCAGTAGGGTCGCTCCCAAGGGGGTACGCCATGGAGTTGCGAGGAAAACGGGTCGTCGTCACCGGCGCGTCCCGGGGCATTGGCGAGGAACTGGCCCGGCAATTCGCCGCCAAGGGCGCAACGGTGGCCGTCATCGCGCGCAGCGTCGAGCCGCTCGAGAAACTCGCCGCCGACACTGGAGGCCGCGCTTATCCAGCCGACCTGATGGACCGTTCGGTTCGTGACGGTTTGGTCGCTCGGATCGAGGCCGATGGGCCGATCGATGTCCTCATCAACAACGCCGGCCTGCTCGACACGGTCGCCTTCAGTGCGATCAGCCCCGCCGACATCGACGGCATCATCGACGTGAATCTCCACGCCCCGATCCAGCTCGCCCGCGCCGCGTTGCCGGGCATGATCGCTAGGGGGAGCGGCAAAATCGTGGACATCTCGTCGATGGCCGGGGCGTCGTGTACGCCCGGCGTTGTCACGTACTCCGCCACCAAGGCCGGTCTCACACACTTCAACGCCTGCTTGCGCGACGAGCTGCGGGGCACCGGCGTTGGCAACCTTGTGGTCGAGTTGGGCCCGGTCGACACCGAGATGCAAGCGATGCTCCACTCGCACGGCCCGACGCATCGTTCGATGGTGCGCCTACGCCAGCTGCGGTTGATCCGACACCTACCAGTACCTCGTGTTGCGGCGTCGATCGTTCGCGCCGTCGAGAAAGACAGCAACTACCTGCGCATGCCCAAGCGGGCCGCCGCCTTCCCAGTTGTGGCCGCCCTTCCCCGTCAGATGGGCCGACTGCTGCTCGCCGGTGTCGACCGTTCCTCGAACTGAAAGGCTGCAATGACGCAACTCGCACTCCCCAAGACCGTCGACGAGATCACGCCCGAGTGGTTGACCGCGGCGATGCAGTCCACGAACTCGGCGACGGGCACCGTCACCGCAGTAGACGCGGTGCCGATCGGTGTCGGCGTGGGCGTGGTCGGCGCGCTGTTCCGCATCACGCCGACGTGGGACGGTGACGGGCCGAAGACGGTGATCGCGAAGATGCCGTCGAGCCCGAGCGCGCGCTTCGTCGCCGAGATGTTGTCGATGTACCGCCGCGAGTCGCGCTTCTACGAGCAGCTCTCGGTGCGCACGCCGGTCCCCCACGCGACCTGTTACTACTCGCAGCTCAATTGGGAGACCCAAGACTTCATCTTGTTGCTCAGCGACCTGGCGGGTGGGCGCATCGTCGACCAGATCGTCGGCTGCACGCTCGAGGAGGCCGAGGTCGCGGTCGACCGGCTCGCGGAGTTGCACGCCGCGTTCTGGAACGACGCTGCGCTGCGCCCGAGTGACTGGCTGCCGATCATCAACGACTCTCCCCTGCCCGAGGCCGCAGCCTTCGCCTACGAGCAGGGCTGGCCGGTGATGGACGGTCTGTTCGGCGACACCCTGTCCCCGGCGATTCGTGCGTTCGGTTCCACGTTCCACACCGTGCTGCCCGGCCTGATGGAGCGGCTGTCCCATCCTCCGTTCACCATGAGCCACGGCGACTACCGCCTCGACAACATCTTCTTCAACGACACGCCCGACGGCCTCGACCTCACGTTGTGCGACTGGCAACTCGTCGACACATCGCGGGGCGGGCGCGACCTCGGGTACTTCGTGTCGCAGAGCATGACTAAAGAAATGCGCGGGCAGCACGAACGCGACCTGACCCGGCGCTACGTCGAGGGCCTCGCTTCACGCGGCGTCAACGATTACTCCTTCGACGACGCCTGGCTCGACTACCGCGTCTCGACCCTGTTCTGCCTTGTGTATCCGATCGTGGCCGGCGGCAGCATCGAGTCCCAGGACGAACGTTCGGTGCGCCTCACCGGCGACATGCTTGATCGCTGCGTCACCGCCATTGAAGAACTGAACTGCCTCGACTTGGTCGACTGACGCCGGGGCATGACACGATCTCGTGTGCATGCCTCGGGTCCTGTTGCTGTGTAATCCCTCAGCGTCTTCGGTGACGCCGCGGGCGCGCGTGGTCATTCAGGCTGCCTTCAGCGCCGAGGCGGACGTGACCGTGGCCGAGACCAGTCGCCGGGGTCACGCCACCCGGCTGGCGCAGGGCGCCGCCGCGAACGGCACCGACGTCGTCGTCGTG
Organism: Actinomycetota bacterium; assembly: GCA_013697265.1. Classification (GTDB taxonomy): domain Bacteria; phylum Actinomycetota; class Acidimicrobiia; order Acidimicrobiales; family JACCXE01; genus JACCXE01. Next base: position 6,334 of record JACCXE010000187.1, read on the forward strand.
CTCGGCGGCGACGGCACACTCAACGAAGCGGCCAACGGACTGGCCGGTAGCTCGACCGCGTTGGCTGCGCTGCCGGGCGGGTCCACGAACGTGTTCGCCCGCACGATCGGATTGCCCAACGACCCGATCGAGGCCACCGGAGCGCTGATCGAAGCGCTGCGGGCCGGACGGCGCAGGCGCGTGGGCCTGGGCGTGGCGAACGGTCGTTACTTCACCTTCCACGTAGGGGCCGGGTTCGACGCCGCAGTCGTCGAGCAGGTTGAACGGCGCGGCACGTGGAAGCGCTACGCAGGAAACCCGCTGTTCGTTTACGCCGCATTCCGCACCTGGTTCGGGAAGTACGACCACAAGACTCCCGCATTCGCCCTTCACTTCGAAGACGGTGCTGTCGTGAAAGACGGCTACTTCACGATCGTGCAGAACACCGACCCGTATACGTATCTGGGTCGCCGGCCGCTGCACCTCAACCGCGGCACCAGCCTCGACTCCGGCCTGGGGGTGACCACCGTAAAGTCGATGACGTTCGGCACCATCATGAGCGCCGCGATCTCGGCGTTGGGCAGCGGGCGCCATTTACGTCACTCGTCGAAGATCGATCAGCGCACCGACATCGACGAGCTCACGCTCGTCGGCTTCCGGCCCTTTCCCTATCAGCTCGACGGTGAGTACATCGGCGAGGTCGACCGCCTGGAACTCAAGTACGCCCCCGACTGCATCGACTTGGTGTTGCCTGTCTAACGGAGCGTGGCGACTGCTAACGCGACGTCGTTGGTGATGATCGAGTCGACGCCCAAGTCCGCCAGACGCTTCATTTCATCCGGATCGTCGACGGTCCACGCGTTGATCGCGAGCCCGGCCCCGTGCGCGGCGTCGACCAGCTCCGAGGTCACGGTTGAAAAGTACGGATGCAGGGCACGGTGGCCGTTCTCGAAAACTGTGTCGAGGGCGCGCAGCTGGTCGTAGCTCGACAACGTCAGCCAACCAGTGGCGATGGACGGGTCAAGCGCGCGCACGGCGTCGATCGCAGGCAGCCCGAAACTCGACACGATGATTCGATCCGCGATGCCCATCGCGTTGACCAGCTCGACCACTTGCCCGGCTACCCGCTGCTCCGGGTCGTAGTCGGCGTCGATCGGCACGTTTTTAATCTCAACGTTGACGCGCATCGAGCCGCAGGCTCGCAGCGCGTCCTCGAGCAGCGACACTTCGGCCGGCAGCTGATCGGCCGTGAGTTCAACGATCACGCGGCCATCGCGCAACGCGGCGTCGTGATGCACCGCCATCGCGGCGTCGGCGGTTCGGCGGACGTCGAGTTCGACGCCGTCGGCGCCCAAACGCGCCGCCGCGGCAAATGCCTCGACCGTGTTCTCGGTCTCCACGGCCGACGCCCCGCGGTGGCCGAAGACGAGCGTCGATCGAGGCAGAGTCATCGCGCCTTCATCAGGGGGATCTGCAACTCGACGACCGTGCCGTTGTCGTTGTGCATGTTGATGCTGCCGCCGAGTTGACTGGCGACGAGGTTCGAGACGATCGACACGCCGAGGCTGTCGGTATTCTCAGACGAGAACCCCTCGGGCAACCCGATGCCGTTGTCGCGCACCTCGACGTGTAGTTCCACGCCGTTGTTCGTCATGTTCACCAGCACCAGACCGGGTTGATCGCCCGCGTCGTCGGGGAAGCCGTGCTCGCTGGCGTTCTGTAACAACTCGCTGATTACCACGGCCAGGGGTGTAGCGACCTCGGCGTGCAACTCGCCGGCGTCGCCGACAACCCGGAACTCGACCTTGCGATTGCCGACCACGGCCTCTTCGGCCATACGCACCAGGTCCCGCACGATCTCGCCGAACGCCACCTGTTCGCCCGGGTCGCGCGACAGCACCTCGTGCACGCGGGCGATCGACCGGATGCGGCGTTCGGCCTCACGCAGCGCGACCTTGCCGTCTTTGGTGGACAGGCGCCGCGCCTGCAAGCGCAGCAGTGACGAGATGGTTTGCAGGTTGTTCTTTACGCGGTGGTGGACCTCACGGATCGTGGCGTCTTTCGACAGCAGCAGCCGGTCCCGGCGACGGATGTCGGTGACGTCGCGCAGCAGCACCAGTGCGCCGGTGACCTCACTGCGATGCAGCAAGGGCAGGCAACGAACCAGCACCGTCACGTCGGGAGCCCGCTCGATCTCCTCGGTGACGGGCCGCCCCGCGAAGAACGACCGGCTCACGGCGGTCTCCTCCACACCGACTTCGTCGAGCCGGGTGCCGTCGACGTTGGCGTGAATGCCCATGCGGTGCAGCGCGTTGATCGCGTTCGGGGACGCATATTCGATTCGGCCCGACGCGTCGAGCACGATCGCTCCGTCGCCGACGCGAGGCGCGTCCTCACCCATGTCGTCGTCGCCTGCGAACGGGTACTCACCCCGCACGATCATCCGCGCGAAGCGCTCGAACGTCTCGCCGTACACCCGCTCGAGCGCACCGGGGCGCCGCGTGGCGCTGAGCGTCGCCTCGCGTGTCATCACCGCGATCACTTGGCCGTTGCGGCGCACGGGAATGCCCTGCATGCGCACGCGATCGGCCTGCTCACCCA
>JACCXE010000191.1 GCA_013697265.1 Actinomycetota bacterium
CCCCGCTTGTCGCCATACAACAGGCCGGGACCGAGCGCTCGTCCCGCCCCGTCGACCGCGCCCAACGACGGCACCATCGCGGCCACGTTCACCGCGGCGACCGTGAAGTTCCCCGCCACGCGTCGCAGCGCTTCGACCACGCCCGAGCGCCAGGCCTGGTTGACGTCGTGCTCGAAACAACCGGCGGCCGGCGTACGAACCTCGTGGGGGACGCGGGCTCGCGTCAGCACGTCGCCGTCTGCGTTTACGGCGACGGCCTTCACCGAGGTCGTGCCGATGTCGAGCCCGACCGTGACGTCCGCCATCTCCGTAGTATGTCGCCGTGGCCGGATCTAACACTGATGTCAATATCGCCATTGACCAGCCCGGCGTGTTCAACGAACCCGACTACTACGACGCGTTGGCGGCGCTGCGACGTGAGTCGCCGGTGTTCGAGTGCCTTCCCAACACGTGGCTGATCACGAAGTACGACCACATCCGCGCCGTCAGTCGTGACACCGAAAACTTCTCGTCGGCGCGGGGCGTGCTGGTGAACGACTCGGCGCGTCGGCCGGGCGCGTCGCCGCCCACGGGCTCCATCTTGCACATGGATCCGCCCGAGCACGCCGACTACCGCCGCATCGTGAGCCGTGACTTCACGCCACGGGCGACAGGTCCAATGGAGGCGCAGATCCAGTCGATAGCGAGCCGCGTGTTCGACGGGCTGCCCCGCGGCGACGAGATCGACTTCGTCGAACACGTCGCCAGCCCGGTTCCCGTCACCGTGATCGCCGAATTGTTGGGCGTGACCGACGCCGACCTCGCCGACTTCCGCAAGTGGTCCGACGCCATGATCGAGGTCAGCGACAACCCGTCACCCGAAGTTGTCAGCCTCGTCATCGAATTCGCGAAGTTCCTGGAACAGGAAATCGCGGCGCGCACCGCGATGCCGCGCGACGACATGATTTCGTTGCTGACTCAGAGCACACTCACGCTCCAAGAGATCCAGATGTTTTGCATCACGCTGCTGGTCGCGGGTAACGAGACGACCCGGCATTTGCTTAGCGGCGGAGCCGAGGCGTTGGCGGCGCGGCCCGATCAGCGGGCCCACCTCGTCGCCAACCCGGCCGCGATGCCGGGCGCGGTCGAAGAGTTGCTTCGGTGGGTCACGCCGATCCAAGCCATGGGCCGCACTGCGACCAGTGACGTCGCGGTAGGCGCCGAGACTCTCAAGCCGGGCGACTTCGCCGTGCTCATGTACGCGTCGGGCAACCGCGACGAAGACGCCTACGGGCCGACCGCGTCCGAACTCGACGTGATGCGTCCCACGTCGCCGGCCAACGTCACCTTCGGCTTCGGTGAACACAACTGCCTCGGCGCGCCGCTGGCCCGCATGGAAGGACGCATCGTGTTCGAACAACTACTGCGCCGCTTCCCCGATTACGAACTCGTAGGTGAACCCGTGATGGCAATTTCGACTCTGGTGCGTGGCGCGAACGAAATGAAGGTCGTACTGAAATGAACTTCGACCAACTTTTCATCGGTGGCGAATGGCGGGCGCCGGCCACGGCCAACACGTTGACCGTGCACTCGGCCCACGACGGCCAGGTGGTCGGCACTGCGCCCGCCGCGTCCACGCAAGACATCGATGCGGCCGTCGCCGCCGCGCGCGCCGCGTTCGACCACGGGGGCTGGTCGGGCGCGTCGGTGGCCGAGCGGGTGGCGCCGGTCGAACGGTTGACGGCGCTGTTCACCGAACGCATGGACGCGATGGGCGAACTCATCACCAGCGAGAACGGCTCGCCGATCACGTTCTCGAAGCTCGGCCAGGTCGGTGGCCCGTTGATGATGCTGTTGAGTGCGCCGGCGCAGGCCGCGGCGATCGAGTGGGAGCAGGCCCGGCCCGGCACCACCAGCGCCGGCTTCATCGTGCGCAAAGAGCCCGTCGGCGTCGTCGGCGCGATCACGGCGTGGAACGTGCCGCAGTTGCTGATCATCGCCAAAATCATCCCCGCCCTGCTCGTCGGTTGCACGGTGGTGCTCAAGCCGTCACCCGAGACACCGCTCGACGCGTTGTTCCTGGCCCAGATGATCGACGAGGCCGGGTTTCCGCCCGGCGTGATCAGTGTGGTGCCCGGCGACGGCGCAGCCGGTGAACACCTCGTCGGTCACCCCGACATCGACAAGGTCACCTTCACTGGCTCCACCGCGGTCGGTCGCCGCATCGCCGCTCGTTGTGGGCAAGACCTGCGCCGCGTCACCCTCGAACTCGGGGGCAAGAGCGCGGCGATCGTGCTCGACGACGCCGATATCGACAAGACCGTGCGCGGTCTGCGCTTCTCGAGCTTCATGAACAACGGACAGGCGTGCGCGGCGCAGACGCGGATCGTCGCCACCCGCTCGGTGTATCACGACGTGCTGAACGGTCTGCTCGACGCCGTCGAGTCGATGCCCGTCGGCGACCCCAACGACGAGGCCACCGAGATCGGTCCCCTAGTGAGCAACCGCCAGTGGGAGCGCGTGCAGGGCTACATCGCGCTGGGTCAAGACGAAGGCGCCAAGG
>JACCXE010000237.1 GCA_013697265.1 Actinomycetota bacterium
GAGCACGGCGGCGGCGATGGAGACGATGTCGGTGACGTTCGGGCTGAGCTTGGCCCACCGCGGCCGGCCGCAACCGGCGGTCGCCTCGATCGCGGCGAACGCCTTCACCGGGTCGTGCGCGAACATCCGTCGACGGTCCTCGATGTTCGGGCAGCTGAGGTTCACCTCGACAGCGACGACCTCGGGCCCGCATTGCGCCAGCGCGTCGGCTGCTTGCTTGTAGTCCTCGACCGTGAAGCCCCAGATCGAGGCGACGACGCGGGCACCTGCGGCGCGCAATGCGGGCAGGTCGTGTTCGCGCCATGCATCGACGCCCGGGTTCTGGAGGCCGACCGCGTTGATCATCCCGGCGGGGACGGGATGCACGCGCGGCGCCGGATTCCCGGCCCACGGTTTGGCCGACACCGACTTCACCACGACCGCACCAAGGTGCGCTAGGTCGAAGTACGCACCAAGTTCGGCACCGTGGCCCGATGTGCCCGACGCCGTCATCACCGGATTGGGAAGCACCACCTCGCCGACGTGCGTCGAGAGGTTCACGGACGGTCGCCGTGTTCGCGCATTAGAACTCCAAGCGCTGTTGGTCGACGGCGTGGTGGTCTTGCAGCGGTGTGACCTGAAGAGGACCGTTTTTCAGCGCGGCGATGCCGAACGCGGCGGCGCGGGCCGCGGCCACGGTGGTGAGACACGGGAGGTTGCGCACGTTCGCGGTGGTGCGGATGTGCTGACCGTCGGAGCGAGGGCCGCGGCCGCGCGGCGTGTTGATCACGAGGTGGATCCGACCCGACTCGATGAGCTCGACCGCGTCGGCGCCGGTTTCGTCACCGACCTTCGCCACTTCTTCAGTGACGTACACGCCGTGCTCGCGCAGGTGTTTGGCCGTGCCGACAGTGGCGAAGATGTCGAAGCCGAGTTCGACGAACCTGGCCGCCGTCTCCGCCCCCACCCGCTTGTCGCGGTCGGCCAGCGAGAAGAACACGCCACCCTCGGTCGGCAGGCCGTTGCCCGCCGCCAGCTGGCTCTTGGCAAAGGCCATGCCGAAGTTCGAGTCGATGCCCATAACCTCGCCGGTGGCGCGCATCTCGGGGCCGAGGATGGTGTCGACGTCGGGGAACCGGTTGAACGGCAGCACCGCTTCTTTGACCGACACGTGGCCGCCCGTGGCCGGAGGCCGCAGCAAACCTTCGAGGCGCAGCTCGGCCAGCGTGGCGCCGACCATGATGCGCGCCGCGACCTTGGCCAGCGGCACACCGGTGGCCTTGGCCACGAACGGGACGGTGCGGCTCGCCCGGGGGTTGGCCTCGATCACGAAGACCTGACCACTCTTCACCGCGTACTGGACGTTGATGAGGCCCTTCACATTGAGCGCCTCGGCGATCTTGTGGGTGTAGTCCTCGATCACGTCGACGACGCTGACCGGCAGCGTCGGCGGTGGGATCACGCAAGCGCTGTCGCCCGAATGCACACCAGCCTCTTCGACGTGCTCCATGACGCCGCCGATGAGCACCTCGCCGGTTGCGTCGCGCAGTGCGTCGACGTCTACCTCGGTGGCGTCTTCGAGAAAGCGGTCGACGAGCACCGGGCGTTCGGCCGACAGCCCACCCTCCTTGCCGAGCGAGCCGAAGCCGGCCAGTTCGACCATGGCGGCCCGCAGGTCTTCGTCGTTGTAGACGATCTGCATGGCCCGGCCGCCGAGTACGTAGCTCGGTCGGACCAGGGCCGGATAGCCGATGCGGTTCGTTACCGCGAGGGCTTCGTCGATCGTCACGGCGACGCCGCCCGCCGGCTGTGGGATCTCGAGCCGGGCGCAAAGCGCAGCCCACCGCTCGCGGTCTTCGGCCAGGTCGATCGACTCGGGCGAGGTGCCCAACACGAGGTGGAGCGGCAGCAGACCGGCCAGCTTCAGCGGCGTCTGGCCCCCGAGGCTCACGATGACGCCCTCGGGTTGCTCGGCGTCGATCACGTTGAGTACGTCCTCTTCGGTGATCGGCTCGAAGTAGAGGCGATCGGAGGTGTCGTAGTCGGTGGAGACCGTTTCCGGATTGCAGTTGATCATGATTGTTTCGAAGCCCGCGTCGCGCAGCGCGAAGGACGCGTGCACACAGCAGTAGTCGAACTCGATGCCTTGGCCGATGCGGTTGGGGCCGCTGCCGAGGATCACGATCTTGCGGCCGTCACTCTCGCGTACCTCGCTCTCGTCCTCATAGGTCGAGTAGTGGTAGGGCGTGTCGGCATCGAACTCGGCCCCGCAGGTGTCGACGGTCTTGAAGGTGGCGATCACGCCAAGGCCTTCGCGGCGGCGCCTGATCTCGTTGGCGTCAGCATTCCAGAGATAGGCCAGCTGGGCGTCGCCGAAACCGAGGCGTTTGGCCCGACGCCATAGGGCCCGGGTCATGTTCTCGAGGCCGGTGGCGGCCAGCACGGCGCGCTCCTCGACGATCGAGAGGATCTGGTCGAGGAACCAGGGGTCGACCATCGTGGTGGCGGCCAGGCGTTCAACCGAGATGCCGCGCCGCAGCGCGGCTTCGAGGTGGAAGGCACGGTCGGGAGTGGCGATCGCGGCGCGACGCACGAGTTCGTCGTCGTCGAGTTCGTCGTAGAGCGACTCACCCGGGTCGCAGTTGAGTCCAAGGCGGCCGTGCTCGAGTGAGCGCATGCCCTTCTGCAACGACTCGGGGAACGTGCGGCCGATCGACATCGCTTCTCCGACCGACTGCATACGGGTACCGAGCACCGCGACCGAACCCGGCAACTTCTCGAACGCCCAGCGCGGCACCTTCGTGACCACGTAGTCGATCGTCGGTTCGAAGCTGGCCGGCGTCTTCTTGGTGATGTCGTTCGGGATCTCGTCGAGCGTGTAGCCAACGGCAAGCCGCGCCGCGATCTTGGCGATTGGGAAGCCGGTGGCCTTCGAAGCCAGCGCCGAAGAGCGCGACACGCGCGGGTTCATCTCGATGACCACGCGGTCGCCGTTGCGAGGGTTCACCGCGAACTGAATGTTCGACCCGCCCGTCTCGACGCCGATGCGCCGGATGCATGCGAAGGACGCGTCGCGCATCTCTTGGTATTCGACGTCGCTCAGCGTTTGCGCGGGGGCGACGGTGATCGAGTCACCCGTGTGCACGCCCATGGGGTCGAGGTTTTCGATCGAGCAGACCACGACGCAGTTGTCGACGCGGTCGCGCATCACCTCGAGTTCGTATTCCTTCCAACCGGCGATCGACCGCTCGATGAGGATCTCGCGGATCGGCGAGGCGTCGAGGCCTTCGGCGGCGAGGCGGCGCAGCTCGTCTTCGTCAGCCGCGATGCCCGTGCCTTTGCCCCCGAGGATGAACGACGGCCGGATGATGATCGGAAAGCCAATCGATTCGCCCACCGTCATCGCCTCGTCGAGCGTGTAGGCGAAGCCCGAAGCGGGAACGGCGAGGTTGATCTCGGTCATCGCGACCTTGAACAGTTCGCGGTTCTCCGCAGTTTGGATCGCGTCGATCGATGCACCGATGAGGCCGTGGGGCACGAGCGACAGCGAACCCATCTCGCTCAAGTTCATTGCCAGGTTCAGCGCGGTCTGTCCGCCCAATGTGGGCAGGATCGCGTCGGGACGTTCTTTCTCGATGATCGCGGTAAGCACCCGCGGGTCGAGCGGCTCGACGTAGGTGCGATGGGCGAAGTCGGGGTCGGTCATGATCGTGGCCGGATTCGAGTTGGCCAGAATCACCTTGTAACCCTCGGCCTTGAGCACGCGGCAGGCCTGGGTTCCGGAGTAGTCGAACTCACAGGCCTGGCCGATCACGATCGGGCCTGATCCGATCACGAGGATGGATTCGATGTCGGTGCGCTTGGGCATTACTTGGATCGCTCCATCAAGGCGTCGAAGTCGGCAAAGAGATACGAGGCGTCATGCGGGCCGGGCCCCGCTTCGGGGTGGTACTGCACCGAGAACGCCCGCTCGCTTTCGATTCTCAGCCCTTCGATCACCCCGTCGTTCAGGTTGACGTGGGTGACCTCGGCGCCCGCGATCGAGCCTTCCGTCACTGCGTAGTTGTGGTTCTGGCTGGTGATCTCGACCGCGTTGTCCCGGAGACGGCGGACCGGGTGGTTGCCGCCGTGGTGGCCGAACGCCAGCTTGTGGGTTGAGCCACCGAGGGCCCGGGCCAGCAGTTGGTGCCCGAGGCAGATGCCGAAGATGGGCACGTTGCCCAGCAGGCCCTGGATGTTCTCGACCGCGTAGCTCACCGCGGCTGGGTCTCCCGGTCCGTTGGACAGGAACACGCCGTCGGGCGCGCGATCGAGCACCGCTTCGGCCGGAGTGTTCGCGGGCACGACCATCACCGTGGCGTCGGTGGTCAGGTGACGCAGGATCGTGCGCTTGATGCCGAAGTCGTAGGCGACGATGTGCTTGGCTCCGCTGCCGACCAAGTACGGCTCCTTGGTACTGACCACACCAGCGAGGTCTTGGTTATCCGTGCCCGACTCGGCCTGCGCGGCGGCGAGCAGCGCCGCCTGGGCGGCGGTGCCGAAGGCGCCGGGGATCGCGCCGGCGTCGCGGAGGTGGCGGGTGAGCCGACGGGTGTCGATGCCGGCGATACCCGACAGCCCGGTGTTCTTGAGGAACTGATCGAGGCCGCGCTCGGACCGCCAGCTCGAGGCCCGTCGAGCGAGGTCGCGCACGATGACGCCGCGACAAGCGGGCGCCGGCGACTCGTTGTCTGAGGCAGTAACGCCGTAGTTGCCGATGTGTGGATAGGTGAAGGTAACGATCTGTCCGGTGTAGGACGGGTCGGTGATGATCTCCTGGTAACCGCTCATCGCGGTGTGGAATACGACCTCGCCCGACGTCGCGCCGCCGACGGGCTGGGCGCCGATCGCCTCGCCTTCGAACACTTCACCGTCACGCAGCACGAGCGCAGCTTCGACCACACTCACTGTTGCGCCACTCCGTCAATCACTACTTGGTCTCCTCGGTTGATGGTGTGTCGGACCTTGCCCCGCAGCTTTCGCCCGTCGAAGGGCGTGTTGCGGCTTCGACTGGCGAGGGCCCGCGCATCAACGGTCCACTCGGCATTCGGGTCGATGACGCACAGGTTGGCGGCGCCCCCTTTGGCGATCAGCCCCCCGTGGCGGTCGCTGATCCGGGCGATCTTCGCCGGTTGCCAACTTAAGTAGGCGAGCACCCGCTCGATGGGTAACTCGAGCTCTGTCAGCGCCAGGCCGAGCGCCGTCTCGAGGCCGAGCATGCCCGGAGGCGCTTGGTCGAAGGGCATCTCTTTCAACTCGGGAGCGTGGGGCGCGTGGTCGGTGGCGATGGCGTCCACGGTGCCGGCGATGAGCGCGGCCTTTACCGCTTCCACGTCGGCCTCGGTGCGCAGCGGGGGGTTGACCTTGAACGTGGCGTCGTAGTCGCAACAACACGCGTCGGTGAGCGTGAAGTGGTGCGGGGCCACTTCCGCGGTTACCTGCAACCCTGCGGCGCGAGCTTGGGCGACGGCCGCGAGGGACTCGGCGGTGGACAGGTGGAGGAAGTGAATCGGCGCTCCGGTAAGCCGGCTCAGCTCGATGTCGCGCAGCACCATCGCCGTCTCGGCCGAGCAGGGCTGGCCGGGCACACCCAACTTCGCCGACCACGCGCCCTCGTGCATCGCGCCGCCCGCGGCGAGCGAGTTGTCTTCGCAGTGCTGGGCCAGCATCACGCCGATGCCCTTGGCGTATTCGAGCGCGCGCCGCATCAGTCCCCCGTCTTGCACGCCGCTGCCGTCGTCGGTGAAGATCCGCACGCCGAGCTCGGCCATCTCGGCCATTGGTGCGAGTTGTTCGCCTCTGCGTCCAAGCGTGATGGCGCCCGACGGCACCACCTCGCAGGCAACCGTAATGGCGTGGTCGAGCACCTCCCGGATCACCGCGGCGCTGTCCATCGTCGGTTCGGTGTTCGGCATGGCGATGACGGCGGTGTAGCCGCCGAGGGCGGCGGCGCGGGCGCCGGTCTCGATCGTCTCTGCTTCTTCCCGACCGGGTTGGCGTAGGTGCGTGTGGAGGTCTACGAGGCCCGGTGCGACGACGCAGCCCGACGCGTCGATCACGTTCTTCGCCTCGAGACCGTGGCCGACTTCGAGGATCTCGCCCCCGCGGATCACGACGTCGGCCACGCGCGTGCCCGATGCGTCGATCACCGTGCCGCCCTTGATGACGGTTTCGACGGTTTTAGGCATTCAGGTCTCCGGAGCCGAGCATGAGGAAGAGGACGGCCATGCGTACCGCGACACCGTTCGCGACCTGTTCGGTGATCACGGCGTTCGGTGCGTCGGCGACGTCCGCCGCGATTTCGACGCCCCGGTTCATCGGGCCCGGGTGCATGATGAGGGCGCCGGGCTTTAGCCGGGCCGCTCGCTTGGCGTCGAGACCGAACCCGGCCGAGTACTCGCGCAGCGACGGCAGCAGCGCCTGGTCCGTGCGCTCTTGCTGGATGCGTAGGAGGTAGACGACGTCGGCGTCATCGAGCGCACCGTCGAGGTTGTGAGTGACCTCCACCGGCCACTCGCCCACCGACGCAGGCAGCAGCGTCGCGGGCGCGACCAGCTTCACCTTGGCCCCGAGGGCAGTGAAGGCCGCGATGTTGGAACGGGCCACCCGGCTGTGCTTGATGTCGCCGACCACGACGATCTGCTTGCCGTGCAGGTCGCCGAGATGCGTGCGGAGCGTGTAGCAGTCGAGCAGCGCCTGAGTCGGGTGCTCATGCTGGCCGTCTCCCGCGTTTACGACCTTGGCCCGCGACCAACTCGCTATTTGCGTCGGCACACCGGCGGACCTGTGCCGCACCACGAACGCGTCGGCGCCGATGGCTTCAAGCGTCTCGACCGTGTCGCGCAGCGACTCGCCCTTTTTGAGCGACGAGCTCGCGGCCGAGAACGTCATCACGTCTGCGCCCAGGCGGCGGGCCGCGGTCTCGAAGGACAGCCGGGTACGGGTCGAGTCTTCGAAGAAGCACGACACCACCGTTTTTCCTCGCAGCGCCTGCACCTTGGGGATCGGGCGGCGGTTGACCTCGGCGAACGTGTCGGTGGTGCGCATCACGTCGTCGATGCCATCGGCGCCGAGTTCGTCGATGGTCAGGAGGTGGTTCATTTCATCTCCCCGAGGTGAACGCCGTCGTCGCGCACGTCGACAAGTTCGTCGCGGCGCGTGGGCAGGTTCTTGCCGACAAAGTCGGGCCGGATAGGCACCTCGCGGTGGCCGCGGTCGACCATCACCGCGAGTTGCACGCACTTGGCCCGACCGAAGTCAGCCAGCGCGTTGAGCGCAGCGCGCACGGTGCGACCGGTGAAGAGCACGTCGTCGACCAACACCACCGTCTTGCCCGTGATGTCGCCGGGGATGTTCGTGGGGGCCTCGGCGATGACGGGGCGAAGGCCGAAGTCGTCGCGGTAGATCGCCACGTCAAGCGTGCCGGTGGGGACCCCGACGCCCTCGATGCGTTCGAGTTCGGCGGCGATTCGCTCGACGAGCATGGCGCCGCCGGTCTGGAGAGCCACCAGCACCACATCGGTCAACCCGTGATTGCGTTCGACGATCTCGTGCGCGATTCGCGTGACAGCGCGGCGCAGATCGTCGCCTGACATCACCTGGCTGCGAGAAACAAAAACGGCGGCGCCAGGCGCCACCGTTCGCTCGCGTTCAGCCACTGCGTTCTCCCTCATCGTGCCGGCCTCACAGGACCGGCTTTACGACTCGCAGGATCTTAGACGCACAAATACCGTGACGGCACGCCTTTAGAGGCCTACCGTCAGGGCCATGCCAAAAGTTCCCGCTCCCAAGAACAACAAGAAGGTCGGCAAGTCCCTCAAAGAAAAACGGGCGGCCAAGCAGGCCAAGAAGAGTTCCTAGCGAATTTGTGACACCGGTCACGCTGTGACGCGAAAAGAGCTGCGATCATGGTGGCAAATCGGGCAAACTCTGCCTGATACGTCGGGGGCGACGCGAGAGGGGTACACGTTGAGGAAGCACTCAAGACTGTTCGGGCTGGCGGCCGCCGCCGTGGCGGTCGCGGGTCTGCCGATGCTGGGCCAGGCGGCTAAGGCCGATGTTTCGGTTGTCGTCGACGTCGCCGCAGGCGTTTCTGCGCCGCCGACGACGTCGACGGGCGCGTTTGATGCGCTCGGTTCGATCACCAATACCGGCACAGTGTCGCAGCCGGCCGGCTCCACCCTCACCTACGCCGCCAGCGGCGGCACGCTCACCGGCGTTCTGCCCGGCGGCTGCGTGGCGAGGGGCGCGTCCGTGGCGGTGTGCACCGTCGGCGCGCTGAGGCCCGGTGACATCGCGACCTACGCGTTCAACGTTTCGAGCGCAACGGGCGTCGCCTCGGTCGGGTCCACGGTGGAGGTCAAGTCCGCGCTGGTCGAAACCAACGTGCTCGATCCCACGAACAACGTGGCGACGACCGTCACCGAGGTGGCCTACGGCGTCGACGCCGCTCTCACGAACCGTCCGACCGACGTTCGTTACGCCGCCGACACGCTGCTCACCTCCACGGTCACTAACACAAAGGCGCCGCAGACGGTCAACGTCGACCTCGCCACCGGTGGCCAGCGCGATCCTCGCATCGCGTTGCCCGCCGGTTGCGCGTCTGCAAACAGCGGCGCCAGCGTCAACTGCTCGTTCCTGCTCGGCACCAACCAGTCGCGCACCTTCGACGTCGCGGTGACGGTTCCCGCCAGCGGGTCGTCGATCACGTCGACGCTGACAGCGACGGGCGGGTCGGGCGGCACGAAGTCGGTGAGCGTCGTGACGAACCTGTCCTCCGACGCCCAGGCCTTCGTGCCCGCCGGTGACCACCTCACGTTCCTGGGTTCGAACCAGTCGACCGACTTCACCGTCCCGGTCGGCTCGGCGCCGGGCCTCTTCCTGGATCTGCACGAGACCACGCTGAACAACGTTCAGTGCGGCGCCGGCACCTGCATCAAGCAGGCGGCCGAGGCGATCTTCCCGGCCGACGGCGAGTACTCGGGCAGCGACCCGGCCCACCCGTTCGTCTGGAAGATCAAGTACGACGAGCGTCAGGTCTGCAACGGCAACGGTGGCGGCAGCGGCTGCCTCATCAGCATCTACTGGATTGGCACCGGCCAGACCACCACGAAGCCGATGCGCCTGTGCCCCACTTACGGCACCCCGCTGGCGCCGACGCTGAACAGCGTCGACGAGCCGTGCCTTCAGTCGGTCCAAAAGACAACGAAGGGCTACTCCACCTACACCGTCGCACTGCTGCGGGACATCGTGATCCCGATTATCTCGAGCACCTCGCGGTAATTCACCGGTAACGGAGACCACGCTGGCGCCTACGGAAGCCGAGCATCTTGCGCCGTATCTCCCTCGACTCGCTCACGAGTGGGCCGAGGGAGATACGGCGTTTCGTGTTGTCGACGGATCGCTGGTCTTCGTCGACATCTCCGGCTTCACAGCCCTCTCGGAGCGCCTGACCCGCCGGGGCCGGGTCGGCGCCGAGGAGCTCACCGAGACGCTCAGTAGCGTCTTTGCGGACCTGTTGACCTCCGCCTATGCGACGGGCGGCAGCCTGCTGAAGTTCGGCGGCGATGCGCTGCTGATCTTCTTCGACGGTAACGATCACCCCACGCGGGCCGCGATCAGCGCGATGCGGATGCGCACCGCCCTGGGTGATCGCGGCCCAATCAAGACCGACGGCGGCGGCGCGATCCGACTGCGGATGTCGGTGGGCGTGCACAGCGGCGACGTGCACTTCTTCCGCGTAGGAACCAGCCACAGAGAGCTTTTGGTTACCGGGCCGGCCGCCTCCGCGGTGTGCTCTATGGAGTCGGCGGCGGTAGCGGGTCAGATCATGGTGAGCCCGGCGACGGCTGGCGCGATATCGCGCCGGCTGCTCGGTGAGGCGAGCGGGCCTGGCGTGCTTTTGAAACGGCGTCGCCTCGACGCCGAGTTAACCGGATACCCCGAGCTGGAACCGGTGAAGCGCGACTTGCGTCACGCCATCCCGTTTGCGCTGCGTGACGCCCTACTCAGCGGCGTCGAACCCGAGCACCGGCTCGCGACCATCGCGTTCGTGCACTTCGACGGGATCGACAGCTTCCTCGCCGCCCACGGAGAAGCCGACACCGCAGCCGCCCTCCACGACCTTGTGAGCGAGGTGCAGCAGGCCGTCGACGACGAGAAGGTGACCTTCCTCGGCAGCGACCTCGATCACGACGGCGGCAAACTAATCCTGGCCGGCGGCGCGCCACGGGCCTTTGGCGACGACGAGGGCCGCGTGCTGCGCTGCGTCCGGCGCATCGTCGACGCACACACCCGCATCCCGGTGCGGGTCGGCGTCAACCGCGGTCACGTCTTCGCCGGTGAGGTGGGCCCCGCCTACCGGCGGACCTACACCGTGATGGGCGACACCGTGAACCTGGCGGCGCGGCTCATGGCCAAGGCCGAGCCGGGCCAGATCATCTCCACCGGCGACGTCATGGATGCCGCTCAGACGCTGTTCGCCAGTGAGACCATTCCGCCGTTCCACGTGAAGGGCAAGAGCGCGCCGATCACCGCCTTCACCGTGGGCGCCACCAAAGGGCGTCGCCGCCTCGCCGGGTCCGACCCGTTGCCGTTCGTCGGGCGGCAGGCGGAGCTGGCCGCCATCACGCAACGGTGGGCAATGGCGCGCTCCGGCGAAGGCGGTTTCGTAGCTGTCTTCGGCGAAGCGGGGATCGGCAAGTCTCGACTGCTACGAGAGTTCACGAACCACGCGCCCGATGTGCGCACGATCACGGCGTTCTGCGAGACGTACCAGGCCACGACGCCATACTTCGCCGCCCGGTTCCTGCTCCGCGGTGCCCTCGGCCTGCCGTCGGATGCGCCCACGGAAGTCGGTCTCCGGTCTGCGGTCACCCGCCAGGCGCCCGAGTTGCTGCCGTGGTTGCCGTTGATCGGTGCGGTCGCGGCGATCGACGTGCCGGCGACCGCCGAGGTAGACGCGCTCGACCCCGAGTTCAGGCGGGCGCGGACGGTCCAAGTGATAGTGGACCTGCTCGACGCCGCACTCACGAAACCCGTGGCGTTAATCGTCGACGACGCCCACTGGCTCGACGAGTTGTCGGGCGAGTTGCTCGTGGGTATCGCCGCCGCTCGCCGCCGTCCGTGGGTCATCGTGCTGGCCGGCCGCCTCGAGGTCGACGCCTACACCCCGCCTACCGAGGCGCTCGACCTTGCCCTTAACCTGACCCCACTCGACAACACCGCGGCGGGCGCGCTGCTCACCTCGGCCGACCAAGCGGCCCACATCCGCCCTGATCAGCGCAACGCCATCCTCCAGCGCAGTGGGGGCAACCCCCTGTTCCTCGAGCAACTAGCGGCGCGGATCGACACCGCCGGAGCGACAGCCTTACCCGACTCGCTCGAGACGCTGGTCGCCGCCGAGATCGACGCGCTCGGCGCCGTCGACCGCAACGCGGTGCGCCTCGCCGCGGTGCTCGGCCCAATTTTCGACACCGGGCTGCTGCTCGAGCTCGTGGGAGTGCCGGCGCTCTCCGACGTGCTGAGCGCCCGGCTCGCCCGCTTCCTCGAACCGATCGGCGACGCGGCCGTGCGTTTCCGTAACCAGACCTATCGCGACGTGGCCTACGAAACGTTGTCGTTCGGTCGCCGGCGCGACCTTCACGGCCGGGCGTTCAGTGCGATCGAGACCGCGGCGGGCGACGCGACCGACGATCAGGCCGAGGTCTTGAGCTACCACGCGTTGCACGGCCGCGACTTCGCCCGCTGTTGGCACTACAGCCGGGTTGCCGCGGTCAAAGCCGAGAACAGCTACGCCAACGTCGAGGCCGCGACGTTGCTGGAGCGCGCGCTCATGGCGGGAGCGCAGCTCGGCGTGGCCGAGCGCGACGCCATGGCCGCTACGTGGGAGCAGCTGGGCGACGTCAGCCTCAAGGCCGGCACCTTCGACCGGGCCAAGC
>JACCXE010000280.1 GCA_013697265.1 Actinomycetota bacterium
GGGTTGAAGCTAGCGACCGCGGCGATGGCGTCGCGGCCGTTGTTGGCGACCCGCACGTCGAAACCGAAGTGACGCAAAGCCGAATCAAGCAGGAAGGTGATGTTCTCCTCGTCGTCGACGACGAGCACGCGAGGCAACCGTTCACTCATTGAGGCCCAGTGTGCCTTTCATTCCTGTGAGCGTGCTGTGCCCACTCTGGGAACTGCGTAGAAGGTGAGAACGCGCCGTCCAAGAAAACAGATCGCGAAGGCGGCCACCGTTGTGAGCGCGATCGCCGCGCCGCCCGCGATGCCGAACGCGGCGGACGCGGCGAGCCCCACCACCGCGCTAGCGCCCCCGATCAAGGCGGCGATCGGCGTGAGCAAAACCAGGCGGTCGGTGCACTGGCGGGCCGCTACTGCGGGAACCGTGAGCAACGCGACGGCGAGGATCGTGCCGACGGCGGGGATCGCGGTGACCAGCGCAACCGCGGCGACCGCCATCACCACAACGTCGAGGGCGATCGTGGAGTAACCGAGCGCGCTGAACGCGGCGGGGTCGAACGCGGCGCCGACGAGTTCCTTGTGCAACAGCGTCAGCACGCCGAGCAGCGCGACGCCGACGACGACGGTCAACACGATGTCCTGGTTCGTGACCGCCAGCACCTGTCCTACCAAGAACGCGCTCAAATCTCGGGACTGGCCCGGGCTGGCCGACAGCATCAGCACACCGACCGCGAAGGCTCCGGCCAACACGACGCCGATCGAACTGGTGTCGTCGAGGGCTCGGGTGCGCCCGACAAGTACGACGGCGACGATCATTAACGCGGCGGCGGCGACGCCGCCCGCGAACAGGCTGACCCCGACGAGTGACGCCGCGACGACGCCGGGGAACGTGCCGTGCGAAAGCGCGACCACGAAGAACGACATGCGGCGCATGGCGACGTGCACGCCGACCACGCCGGCGAGCACACCGACGAGGGTCGCTTCGAGCAGGGCGCGGCGAAACAGCGGCGAGTGCAGCGCGTCGATCACGGCTCTCATGCGAGCGCCGCCCGTCGACGAACGAAACGGTTGCGGCCGGCCACGGCGATCGCCACGACCACAAACACGATCTCGAACCCGACGACCACCGTCGCCCCCGGCGCCAGGCTCACGTCGCGATGAACCGACGCGTCGTAGCTGACCGACAACGCAATCCATCCGGAAACCGCAGCGAGCCCGGCCCCCACGAACACTGCGGCGCCCACCGACTTGGTCACGAGCCGCGCCGCAGCCGCGGGCGTAACCACGAACCCCACCACCAGCACGCTGCCCACGGCGCGTACCGAGGCGACGACGGCCAGGGCCACGGCGGCGTTGAGCACGATGTCGAGCACGTCGACGCGGTACCCGAGGGCGCTGGCCTGCACCCGGTCGAAGGCGACCAGCACGAGCTCTTTGTGCAGCACGGCGAGCGTGGCCACAATCGCGGCGCCGATCGCGGCGGTCTCGACGACCTCGCGGACGCCGACGCCGAGGATGCGCCCGAACAGCAACTGGTTGAGGTCCGCCGCGTAGCCGCTTCGGTGCGATACGACCGCGACACCCAGCGCAAAGAAGGCCACTGTCATTACCGCGAGCGCGGCGTCGACATTGACGCGATCGTCGCGGGCCAGGCCGACCAGCATCACCACCGTGACCGCGGCGGCCACCAGCGCGCCGAGGAGCAGCGACGTCTCGAGCGCGAACGCGATCGCGATGCCGGGGAACACCGTGTGTTGCAGCGCCTCGGTGAGGAAGGTCAGGCGGCGCAACAACACGTGCACGCCGACGGCCGCGCCGATCACGCCAAGCAAGACAACTTCGATCAACGCCCGGGCCATGAACCCGGATTGGAATGGCTCGACGAGCAACCCGCGCATCAGCGGGTGGAAACGAAAGTGGCGCCGTCGGCCAGCACGATGGCGCCGTGACCGTACGCGTGTTGGAGCCGACCCGGCGTGAGCGTGTCGCGGATCGGGCCGACCGCGACCTGGTGCGTGTTGAGCAGGCACGCGTCGTCACAGGTGAGGTGGGCCACGGCCAGGTCGTGGGTCGACATCACCACCGCGGCGCCATCGGCGCGCAGCTGGGCGAGCACGTCGACCACCAGGTCGGTGGTGAGGCTGTCGACGCCGTTGAACGGCTCGTCGAGCAACAACAACTCGGCCTCTTGCGCGATGGCCCGGGCCAACAGAACGCGTTGGCGTTGACCGCCGGACATGGCGCCGAAGCGCGTCTTGGCCAGGTCGTCGAGGCCGACGCGCGCCAGCGCGTCGTGGGCGGCCACGCGATCAGCCGCACCGGCCCGTCGTATCCAACCGATCTTTCGGTAGCGACCCATCAAGGCCACGCTCAGCGCGTCGATCGGGAACTGGGCGTCGAGCGAGTCGGCCTGGGGTACGTACGCCACCCGGCCCCGCGCCAGCTTGGGCGTGGTGCCCAGCACTTCAATGCGGCCCCGCACCAGCGGTACTGCGCCGACGATGGCGCGGATCAGGGTGGTCTTGCCCGCACCGTTGGGGCCGATGAGTGCGACCGAGCCACCCCGGGGCACCGAGCCGGTGACGCCGTCGAGGGCGGTGGTCGCGCCGAACGCGGCGGACGCGTCGTCGAGAACGAGAGCTGGGCTACTTGAGGTTGTCAACGAACACCTTCGTGTTGTGTCGTATCGCGCCGATGTAGGTGCCGCCATCCGAGCCGCTCGGGCCCAGCGAGTCGCCGTAGAGGGCGTCGTCACCGGCCACGACCTTCACCCCGGCTTCTTTGCCGATCGCTTCCGCTGTCTTCGCGGGCAGCGCGGCCTCGGCGAAGATCGCCTTTACCTTCGTGGCTTTGATCTTGCTGACGAGCGCGGCCACGTCTTTGGCCGACAACTCGGCCTGCGTGTCGAAGCTGGGAATGACCGAGCCGACCAACTGCAAGCGGTAGTGGGTGAGGTAGTAGCCGAAGGCGTCGTGGTTGGTGACGACCTTGCGGTTGGTCAGCGGCGCGAGTTGCGCGGTGATCTCGGCGTCGAGATCGGTCAGCTTCTTCTCGTAGGCCGCGGCCCTCGTGGCGTACGCGTCGGCGTTGTCGGAATCCTCTCGTTCGAAGGCCAGCGCGATGTTGTGCACCATCACGCGGGCCCACAGCGGGTTCTGCCAGATGTGGGGATCCGCGTCGTGGCCGTCGCCGGAAGCGGGCGACCCGTCCGCCTTCTGCGCGATCACGTTCGCGCTCGCGTCGACAACGAAGGCCTTGGAATCCGCATTCTTGAGCGTGTCGTCGAACCACTTTTCCAGCCCCAGGCCGTTCTTCACCACGACGTCGGCTTCCGCGATGTTCTGCACGTCGGCCGCGGTCGGCTCGTAGTCGTG
>JACCXE010000272.1 GCA_013697265.1 Actinomycetota bacterium
GGTCAAGAGTTGGCAAACTCACACGCGTTCTTTCATGCGCGTGGAGCAGTTACGACGCGAAGCGGCACGTTGGCCGCTGCTCTAGCGTGTGGGCTACCCGTTGTCGGGATGCTCGGTGAGGAAACGGGCCCGCCACTTGACGAAGGCGGGCTGTTCCTAGTCGGCCAGGCGGACATCGCATCGGCGACCGAGGCGTTTGTGTTGATAGCGCAAGATGCCGCAGTTCGAACTCGGTATGCCAAAGCAAGCTTGGCTATCGCTTCGGCAGCATATTCTTGGGAGGCGCCGCGCTCGATTATCGATCAGGTATTCAACCGACTTGCCGCCTAGATCGCCGCCGAGTCAGCACTTCGCGTCGTACAAAGCACACTTGCTAGGAGGAAACTTGGGGACCATTAAGAGTGAGACCCCCATCTACGTAGCGGGCCACGCTGGGCTCGTCGGCTCCGCGATCATGCGTCGGCTCGAAGCTGACGGTTACACAAACATCCTCACGGCCACGCGGTCACAGGTCGACCTCCGCGATCAGGCGGCGGTGAACTACTGGTTCAAGGCCAACCGTCCTGAGTACGTGTATCTGGTCGCTGGCACCGTGGGCGGGATCATGGCGAACTCGACGCGTCCGGCCGAGTTTCTCTACGACAACATGATGATTCACGCGACGGTTGTACACGCGGCGCATCTGTTCGGCGTGACCAAGCTGCTCTATCTCGGCAGCTCGTGCATCTACCCGCGTGAGGCGAATCAGCCGATTACCGAAGACCAGTTGCTCACGTCGCCGCTCGAGCCGACGAATGAGTCCTACGCGTTGGCCAAGATCGCCGGTATCAAGCTGTGCGAGTCCTACCGCGCCCAGTACGGCTGCAACTTCATCTCGGCGATGCCCACCAACCTGTATGGCCCCAACGACAACTTCGATCTGACGTCGAGCCATGTGCTGCCTGCGTTCATCCGTCGCTTCCACGACGCGAAGCGCAACGGCGATCGCACCGTCGAGATCTGGGGGACTGGCACTCCGCGGCGCGAGTTCCTGCACGTCGACGACCTGGCCGCGGCCTGCACGTTCCTCATGGACAACTACGACGACGCCGGCCACATCAACGTCGGCACCGGCGAAGACATCACGATCGCCCACCTGGCCCAAACGATTTGTGACGTCGTCTACCCCGAAGCGGAGTTGACCTTCGACACGTCGAAGCCCGACGGCACGCCGCGCAAGGTGCTCGATGTCAGCAAGCTCCGCGCCCTCGGATGGTCGCCGACGATCCCGTTCGAGCAAGGCGTGCGCGACCCCTACGAGTGGTTCTTAGCCCAGGACCCGTCGACGCTGCGCGGGGTCGAGACAGTTACCACCGCGTAGCTACCAGCTGAACCCGTTGGCCTGGGGCCACAGTCGCAGCATCGCGATCGACCACGGCTTGGCCCAATGGACGCGGCCTTGCTCGAAGTCGGCCCACACCTGCTTGCGGAAGTGCTCGGGCAGAACGTCTGCGAACGCGAGCGTGTTGTCGAGCAGCGCGTCGCGCACGGTGTCCTG
The DNA here is from genome assembly GCA_013697265.1 of Actinomycetota bacterium. Taxonomy (GTDB): domain Bacteria; phylum Actinomycetota; class Acidimicrobiia; order Acidimicrobiales; family JACCXE01; genus JACCXE01. The sequence continues at coordinate 1,538 of JACCXE010000272.1, forward strand.
CAACGTTGATTGCATCCAGTAGGCCATTGGCAATGCGAAGGGCCGTTTGGGTGGACGGGGGCCGAGCCCAGCCGCGGTTGCGAGCATCTGTTTGCCGTCGAGTCGGATCGCCGACGGGAAGGCCAACGATGTTGCGACCACGCGGTCGTCGAGGAGCGGCACGCGCAGTTCAATCGAGTGCGCCATCGATGTGGTGTCGGAGTCGGGCAGCAACTGGTCTCGCAGGTATGACCCGAGTTCGAGCGTCGTCACCGCGTCGACGTCATTGAGCGCAGCCGGCACCTCGAAAAGCGTTGGCGGCGCGAAGCCGATCGACGCGATCTCGGAGTCGTCGAAGACCCGACGCACGAGGTGATACGCCCCGGACACACCACTGCCTCCCTCGAGCGCTCGCGACCAGGGGCGGGTGCGGGCGTTTTGCTTGGTCACATTCGCCACGGCGCGGCGAAGCGACCGCGGCGCCACGTTGATCAACTGCAGGCCCCGCCGTAGGCGAGGCACGGACTGAAAGGTCGGGTAGCCGGCGAGCAACTCGTCGCCGCCGAGCCCGGATAGCACCACCACCAGGCCCGCCTGTTTCGCGGCGCGGGAGATGAGCCACGTGTTGAGCCCGTCGGTGGTAGGCGAGTCGAACGAAGCAAGAACGTCGGGTAGTGCGTCGCGGGCGTCGGCCGCGGTTACGGGAACTTCGCTGTGGTCGAGGCCGAGCCGTTGCGCGGTGGCGCGAGCGACGCCGCCTTCGTCGAGCGAGGCGTGGTCGGGAAAGCCGACCGTCAGGGTCTTGTGCGCTCCGGCCTGCGCGGCCAGAGCGGCGACCGCGGACGAATCGGTGCCCGACGAAAGGAAGACGCCGAGGGTGCGGTCGGATACGAGGTGACGCGCGACGGCGTCGGTTACCGCGCTGGTCAACTCGGTTTGCGCGCGTTCCTCGAAACTGAAGTCGGCGCGCATCGAACACACCGGTCGCCACCACTCGGTAATCGACGGGGCGCCACCCGTCCACGTGATGGCGTGACCAGGCGGAAGCCGCTCAATGTGTTCGAAGACGCTGTTGTTGTTCGCCAGTACGCCCTTGGCCAGGTACCCGGCGAGCGCAGCGATATTAGGGGCGGTGGACACAAGCCCAGACTTGGCCAGCGCTCGTTGCTCCGAACAGAACGCCAGCCCGTCGGCGGTGCGGGCCCAGTAGAGCGGCTTGATGCCGAGACGGTCCCGCGCCATCACGAGTCGGCCCGCGGTGTTATCCCAGATCGCGAAGGCGAACATGCCCCGCAGCCGGCTGGCGATCCGGGCGATGTCGCCGTCGCAATACCGGTAAAGGTGGACGAGGCACTCAGTGTCGCTGGCCGACTTGAACGCGAATCCGGCTGCCTCGAGTTCGGCCCGCAGTTCCTTGAAGTTGTAGATCTCGCCGTTGAAGACGGTCCAGACGTCGCCGTCGGCGTTGGACATCGGTTGATCGGCCTTCGGATCCAGGTCGATGATGCGCAGCCGCACGGCGCCGAGCGCGGCGGCGCGATCGCCTGGCCCTGTTAGAGGTTGAACGCCATTGGCGTCTGGCCCGCGGTGATGAATCGCGGCGAGCATCACCTCGATCGTTTTGACGGCATCTCCATTGGCGCGAGAACCACCACCGACAACGCCCCCAATACCGCACATATTCGGACGAATGTAACCATGAACGGCCCCGACGCGACACACTGCTGGCGCCCATGTCTCTTGCTCCGCGTTCCGAATCACCACGCGTCCTGGTGTGGAATCAGTACTTCCCGCCCGACACGTCGGCTACTGCGTCGCTACTGGCGCAGCTGGTGGATCGATTCGAGGTCCAAGGCGTGGGCACTCACGTGGTGCAGGGCAACCCGTCGTATCGCCCGACGCGAACGTTCAAGTGGAAGCCCTGGGAGCTGTGGCGTCGGGGGCAAGACGGAACCGTTGTGCACTCGGCGGCGCGGAGCCGAGCCCGCCTCATCGACCGAGCGCTCAACTACCTCACCTACACGGCGCTGTCCTTCCTCGTGGCCCTGCGCACCCGGTGCGACGTCATCTTGGTGATGACCGACCCACCGATCGCGGTGGTGCCCGCAGTGCTCGTCGGAAAGCTGCGGCGCAAGCGCGTCGTCTACTGGCTCCAGGACTACCACCCTGAGTTCATGGTGGGGATCGGCCGGATTCGTCCCTGGCCGCTGGTGCGGGTGTGGTCGTGGGCGCACCGGTGGGCGTTGCGGAGGTGTGACCTCGTGATAGCGATCGGTCGCGACATGCGAGACCGGCTCGAAACCGCGGGTGTTCGCAGCGATCACATCGAGGTTGTGGCCAACGGTTCGTCTGTGGACTGGTCGTCTGAGGCGGCGTCCCGTACGCGAGTGTCGGGCGCGGACAAGCTCGTGGTATTGCACGCCGGTGAGATCGGGATGCGGGGAGCATGGGAGGCGCTCGTGGCGGGGGCGCGCGACGCGGCCGACGTGGCGTCGCTCGTGTTGCTGGGCGACGGCGTGGACGCCGACTGGGTGCGCGAGCTCACGGCGGGGTCGGATGCGGTGACGATCGAACCGCGCTTGCCGTGGCTCGAGTACACGAGGCGGTTGTTGGACGCCGACGTTTTGATCACGATGGTGCGGCGCGGCGCCGAGGGTTACTCGGTGCCGAGCAAGACCTACGAGCTGTTTGGCTGCGCCCGACCCATCATCGTGATTGCTGATCCGAGCTCCGAGCCGGCCCGCTTGGTGACCGAACTCGACTGCGGCTTCGTCGTTTCACCCGACGACGGCCACGAGTTCGCCGCCGCGTTGCGCGCGTTGGCCGCCGACCCCGGGCTGCGTGAACGGCTCGGAGCGAACGCACTCAAGGCGAAAGACGCGTTCCGCCGCGACGATCAGCTGGATCGGGTGGTGGCCTTGGTCACCAACTCGTAGATCGCCTTCTGTTGCGCGGCCACCGCCGCCGGCGCGTAGCGAGCCAGCGCATCGAATTCACCCGCGGCGCGACCGTTGAGCACGCCTTCAATCGCGGCGACCACGGCATCGGTTTTCACGGGCACGACCGCACCGAAGTTCGTTTGCCGCACAAGTTCGGCCACGCCGCATTGGTCGGTCACCACCACCGGTGTGCCGAGCGCGATCGCCTCGGCCGCGGCATTGCCGAAGTTCTCGGTGGCTGAGGGCAGAACGAACACACGTGACGAACGGATCAGCGCGTCGCGCTCGTCCTCGTGTACCCAACCCTTCAGGGTGAGCCGGCGCTCGACGCCGGCCTTGCTGGCCGCAGATGCCAGAACCGCCGCGGTGCCGTCTTCGTCTGGTCCTGCGATTACTGCGGTCCACGCGGGATGAGCGGCGAGCGCGCTCACGATGTCGTTAAGTCGTTTTTTGGTGTGGAGGCGTCCGATGTAACAGATGTCGTAGATCGCGTCGGGCCGAGGTGCCATGGTGAGAACAAGTGCGATCGGGTTCGGTCGTACAACCACGTTTTGGTAGCCCAAGCTGCGCAGTTCGCCGGCTTCGAGTTCGCTGGTTGCGATTGTCGCTGTGGCGCCGTGCACCGCCGATTGCGCCAGCCGGTCGAAGGCCTGTTTTATGCCGGCGTTGCGGATGCGGGGCACCGCCATCCCCATCGGTTCCAGTACAAGCGGGATGCCGACGCGACGGGCGCCGAACGCGGCGGCACTCACCATGCCGTCGCGCAAGCCGAAGCAGTGCACCACATCGAAGTCGCTGCGAAGAACTCGCCTCGACCCGGGGGCCACGCTGAGCCAGTTCCGGGTGACGACGCGCCGCAAGTACGTGACCGGGACGCCGTCCACCATCCGGCGACCCGGCGGCACCGGTGCTCGCCTCTCACCAAAGTTGGCGGTGGCGATTTCGACGTCGACGCCCAGCTCTTGCAGCGCCGGTGCGAGCAAAGCGACCTTGGTGACCGGCCCGCCGTAGTCGAGCGCGGGCTTGTACGCCGATAGACACAGCAGGACGCGCACGTGCCGTAGCGTAGGTGGGGCCGGATCGTTTCCCGGGGCCATCTCATGACCATGATCACGCTCGGAATCAACGCCTATCACGGCGACGCGTCGGTGGCGGTGTTCGTCGACGGCGAACTGATCGCCGCGGTCGAAGAAGAACGCTTCACCCGCCAGAAGCATCAGGCCGGTTTTCCGGCTGAGTCGGTGCGGTGGTGCCTCGCGGAAGTCGACGCCACGATCCACGACGTCGACCACGCCGCGATCTCGCGCGACCCCTTCGCCAATCTCGGGCGCAAGCTGCTGTGGACGCTGCGTCACCGGCCGAGCCGCTCGTCGATCTCGGCCCGGGCCAAGAACACCGGCAAGATCCTTGACGCTAGCGAAGCGTTGGCGAAGGCGACCGGCCTTAGTTCGGCCAAAGAACTCAAGACCAAGCTGCACCGCGTTGAGCATCACAAGGCCCACCTGGCCAGCGCGCTGTGTTCCTCGCCGTTCGACACCGCGGCCTGCGTCACCCTCGACGGTATGGGCGACTTCCTCAGTTCGGCGTGGGGCCGAGGCGTAGGCGGCAAGCTCGACGTGCACGGAGTGGTGGCGTTTCCCGACAGCCTCGGCGTGTTCTACACATCGTTTACGCAGTTCCTCGGCCTGCCGTCGTTCGGCGACGAATACAAGCTGATGGGCCTGGCCGCGTACGGCGAGCCGACGTTCCTGCCCCAGATGCGCGAAGTCGTCCGTCTCGGTGACGGCATGAAATACGAGCTCGACCTGAGCTATTTCACGCATCACGACAAGGGTGTGGAGATGACCTGGGCCGACGGCTCGCCGACGCTTGGGTCGATGTTCGCGACGAAGATGACCGAGGTGTTTGGCCCCGCCCGCGAGTTCCGCGCCGAGCTGACCCAACGCGACATGGATCTCGCCGCGTCGGTGCAGCGACGGCTCGAAGAGGTCGAGTTGGAGTACCTGCGCCGCCTGCACGACCGCATCCCCGAACGCGCCGTGGTGATGGCGGGCGGCGTTGCGCTCAACGTGTTGGCTAACAGGCTCATCCGCAGCGACACGCCCTTTGACGACGTGTGGGTGCAACCCGCGGCGAACGATTCGGGCACGGCCATCGGGGCCGCGCAGTACGTGATGCACCACGTGCTCGGCCGACCTCGCACCTGGACAATGACGCATGCCTACACCGGCCCCGTCTACGACGAGGCGGCCTGTGTCGACGCGCTGGGCGACGCCGGTTTCGCGAACGAGGCTCAGCGCATGGACGACGACACGCTCTTCGCCTACATCGCCCAACGCCTCACCGAGGGTGCCGTAGTCGGCTGGTATCAAGGCCGAGCCGAACTAGGCCCGCGGGCGCTGGGCAACCGTTCGATCGTGTGCGACCCCCGCCGCCCCGACATGAAAGACATCCTCAACGCGCGGATCAAACACCGCGAGCCGTTCCGTCCATTCGCGCCCTCGGTGCTGGCCGAGACCATGGGCGATTGGTTCGAAGAACCGTATGAATCGCCGTACATGCTGATGGCGTTCAAAGTGCGCGGAGACAAACTCGGCCAGATCCCTGCGATCACCCACGAAGACGGCACCGCCCGGGTGCAAACCGTCACCGCGGACACCAACCCGCGGTACTACGGGCTCATCAGCGCGTTCAACGAACTGACCGGCGTGCCCATCGTGTTGAACACGTCGTTCAACGAGAACGA
>JACCXE010000035.1 GCA_013697265.1 Actinomycetota bacterium
ATCACGAGTGACGGCAAGGCGGTCGTGGGTCGTCCGCCCGAACTCGTCCTTGGCCTCTTCGATTAAGTGCGCCTAGTAGTAGCAAAGTGCACCGTCACCTATAGCGGCCGCCTGTCGGCGGTGCTGCCCTCCGGCGTGCGCCTCGTGATGGTGAAGGCCGACGGCTGCGTCGCCATCCACGCCGACGCCGGCGCATACAAGCCGCTCAATTGGATGATGGCGCCCAACCACGTGCAGGAGTTCGAGGCGCAATGGGTGGTGACGAATTCGAAGGGCGAGACGCTGGTCATCGACTTCGAGGAAGTGTTTTCCGACAGCGCCCACGACATGGCCGTCGGCCCCGGGCTGGTGAAAGACGGCGTCGAGCACACCTTGCGCGACCTCATTGCCGCGGCGCCCGACGTGATCGCGGCGAACCTCGAGTTGGTACGCCGCGAGTACCCGACACCGATCGGGCCCGTCGACCTCATGTTCCGCGACGGCGACGGCACGATGGTCGCAGTCGAGGTGAAACGCCGAGGCGAAATCGACGGCGTCGAACAGTTGGCGCGCTACGTCGAACTACTCGACCAAGACGCCCGTCTCCGTCCTCTGCGTGGCATCTTCGCCGCGCAGCGAGTCACCCCGCAGGCCAAAGTGCTGGCCGAACAACGCGGCCTGGGTTGGGTTGAGGTCGACTACGAAGCGCTAAAGAGCGGCAGCGTCGAGAACACTCTCTTCTAAGTCGCCAAGGGCGTGGTAGCCCTCGAGGATCTCGGCGCCGTCGGCCCGTGACGACAGGGCATGCTTCAACTCGTTGAACTGCGTCTGCAGGTTGGCGATGCGGTTCGGCCCGATGGAGTTGGCAACCGCGCGGTCCCACACTTGCCCGATGATGTCGGTTCCGGCGTACTTCTTGCCGCTCTGGCCGATGAACGTGCGGTCCCGCATCTCGGTGAGCGTTGTCTTGAGGTACTCGACGTGGGGCGTCTCGTCGGCCCGGATGAACGCCACGATTTTGGCGGCCTCGCCGTCGCCCGCGGTGAGATCGGTGTCGCCCAACACTTCTTCGGCCCACGCAAAAATGTGGAACGCGCTGATCTCGATGAGCAGCAGGCTCGTCATGCGCTGGATGAGCGACTCAAGGTCGGCGTCGAGGTCGGGCAGCATGCGATCGGCGTTGAGTTGGGACAGAACGCCCGTGCTCTTCTGCTGCGTGTTGGCGCCGGCGCCGATGCCCATGCGGGCCAACATGATCTGGGTCTGGTCTTCGTTGACCGGGCGTTCGAAGGCAACATCGCGCGCCGCGAACCACATCTGTTTGTGGCCGCCCTCGTCCTCGTAACCCGCCTCGTCGCGGGCGTGCGCCTCGAACAGACCGCCGCCGAGGTGCGCCATCGCCGTGCCCTTGATCGGTTCGTCGAAGTTGGCTTGAAGATCGGGGATGGGCGAGTACCGCAGGAACGCTCCGAAGCCTTCGACCGTGCCGACGCGGGTCAGCGTCGAGATCATCGGCTCGGTGACGCCCTGCTTGAGCAGGTACTTGGCCTGCGCGACGTTCGGGTAGTGGGCGGGCCAACGGTCGAGGCCGATGTCGAGCAGTTCCGTTTCGAAGTTCTTGGCGTGCTCGGCCTTCCAGTTGTCGATGGCAGTCCAGCGGTTCTTGGTGCGGGGCGACACGTACTCGCCGTTGTCGTCGAAGCCGCCGTGGCACAACACGGCGTCGGCCACCAATGGCTCGACGACCTTGTGCGTTTCCAACAACTCGGCTTCGGTCCACTCCAGCTGAGACATGGATTCACGCTACGCGATAAGAAGTCCGTCGTGAGTCGGCCCACCATCCTCGTCGCATGACGATGTCCGAAGCCACGCGCATCGGAACCGCGTCGTCGCCGCCGGAAAAAACGCGTCAACGGTTACTTGACGCGGCGACCGAAGTGTTCCTCGAGAAGGGATACGAGGGCACACGGGTGGCCGAGATCGCGCGCCGGGCCGGCCTCACGACTGGCGCGATCTACGGCAACTTCAACAGCAAGGCCGACCTGTTGACCGCCGCTCTCGCAGCCGGTTGTGAAACCCAGCACCGCTTGTTCCTCGACCTGCTGGCCATGGCGCCGCGCGACAACGCTGCGGCCGCCGCGGTCGACGCGGCACTCAAGGCGGCCGAGGAACAAATCGAAGACGTGATCCGCGAGCGCGACGTGCCGTCCGACGTCGGACCCGACGCCATGCGCCTCGCCTTGGAACTGATGGCGCTCGGCGCGATCGTGATGCAAGCGCTGGGGCGCGAAATGCCGACCGCACCCGACATCGCCCACGTAATGAAGGTTGCTGCCGCGGTCATCTCCGCTGATTCATAAAGTCGGGGCGTGTCTACCGACCTGTTCAGTCTCCAAGGCAAGACCGCGATCGTCACCGGGGCCTCGTCCGGCTTAGGTGTGCGGTTCGCGCGCACGCTGCACGGCGCCGGCGCGAACGTGGTGATTGCGGCCCGGCGCGTCGATCGTTTGAAGGAACTGGCCGACGAGTTGCCGCGCTCGCTCGCCGTGCAGTGCGACGTGGTCAACGACGACGAACTCGACCACCTGGTCAACGCGACCATCGGCGAGTTCGGCAAGGTGGACATCGTGGTGAACAACGCCGGCATCGGCACCCCGATACCGGCTGAGTCCGAGCCGCTCGACTACTTCCGCGACGTCATCGCCGTGAACCTGACCGCCACGTTCGCGTTGAGCCAAAAGGCGGGCGTTCACATGCTGGCCGCTGGAGGCGGCACGATCGTGAACATCGCGTCGATCCTCGGGTTGGTCGCGTCGGGTCAGGTGCCCCAGGCGTCCTACACGTCGTCGAAAGGCGCGGTCATCCAGCTGACGCGCGAGCTTGCCGTGCAGTGGGCCCGCAGGGGTGTCCGCGTGAACGCGTTGGCGCCGGGCTGGTTCGAGTCGGAGATGACCGCCGACATGTTCGGCGACGAGGGCGCACTCACCTGGGCCCGCCGCAAGACGCCCATGGGCCGCACCGGCGAGGCCCACGAACTCGACGGCGCGCTGTTGTTCCTGGCCAGCGACGCGTCCTCATTCGTCACCGGCCAAACCCTGTGCGTAGACGGAGGCTGGACCGCCGTGTAGAAGAGCAACCGGGAAAAAACGACCAATTCCGCCAGATTTTCCGTTGTTGACCGTTGAAGGGCTATGTCTATCCAAGTCGAGTCCGATCTTCTGACTCCCGCTGAAGTTGCCGCGATGTTCCGCGTCAGCCCGAAGACCGTGACCCGATGGGCGCGTTCAGGCAAGCTCACGGCGCTGCGCACCCTCGGTGGCCACCGTCGTTTTCGTGCCTCCGAGGTGAAGGATCTCCTCGAGCGTTTCGAGGAAATCCCCGTCGAGGGCTAAGTCTCCTCGTTCACCAACACGATCTTGCCGAGCTTGCCTCCGGCCGCGAACCGGTCGTAGGCGGCCTCGGCGTCGTCTAGTGCAAAGGTTTCGAGGACGGGCACCCGCAGGCGCCCGTCTGCCAACAGATTCACCGAGTGGTGTTCAAGTCGACGCGCGGCGTCGGCTTTTTGTTCAAGGGGACGGGCCCGCAGCGTCGACCCGCGAATCACGGCTCGCTTGCTCATCAACCCCAAGAGGTTGACCTCGGCGCTGAACCCGCCGCCCACGCCGATCACGCTGATCCGGCCGCCGATCGCCAACGCGTCGAGGTTCCCGGCCATGTTCGGAGCACCGACGAGCTCGAGGATCACGTCGAAGGGCTCGGAGCCCGCGAACCCGTCGGGCGTGATCACCACGTCCGCACCGAGAGCGAGTACATCGTCGTGGCGCGCCGCGTCGCGCACGGTCGCCGTCACGTGCGCGCCGGTCGCGTGCGCCAGCTGCACCGCGGCGGTGCCGACGCCACCCGCCGCGCCGTGCACCGCGACGCG
>JACCXE010000300.1 GCA_013697265.1 Actinomycetota bacterium
GGCTGCGGCCACGATGGTGGTAGGTGGCTCCGTCGTAGTCGACGCGTTGGCGTCGAGCGCGGTGAGGCCGTTCGAATCGCCCTTCGAGTTCTGGGCCTTGGCCGCCTTGTCGAGGCGGTTGGTCGAGCCGCAGGCGGCGCCGAACAACGCGACGCAAAGCAGCAGAGAGATAAGGGTGCGGTTTTTGATCATGGGAACGCTTTCGTTAATGGACGATTGTGTCACTTGGCAAGCGCCTTCTTGGTGGTCCGCCGCGGCGGCGGCGTGGCTGGCTTTCGGGTACGGGGCTTGGGCGCGGCCCGGTTCACCTTGGCTCGTATTCCCGAACGGGCGACCGCGTTGACATCGCCGCCGAGGTAGGCCTCGAGCACGAGAGGGTCCGCCATGACCTGCTTGGGCGATCCGTTGGCGATGACCAGACCGGATTCCATCGCGACGATGCGGTCGGAGATCGCGGTGATCAGCGGCATGTCGTGCTCGATCACGATGAGCGTCGCGCCCAGGTGCGATTTTACCCGAGCGAGTAGCGCTCCGAGCGCCTCGGTCTCGCGTTGGGCGACGCCCGAGGACGGCTCGTCGAGCAATAGGAGCGTTGGCTCCAGCGCAATGACACAGGTGAGTTCGGTAATGCGGCGCGTGCCGGTTGAAAGGTCACCGGTTTGCTTGTCGGCGTAGTCACCCAGGCCCATCAAGTCGACCAGTTCAAGAGAGCGTTTGTACTTGGACTTGTCGGCGCCGGTGAGTCCGAGCAACGACGGCAAGGTGCCGGTGGGGTTTCGGCGTTCGAGCGCCAGTTGGATCGTCTCGATGACGGTGAGCGTCGGGAACAACCCGGCGTCCTGGAACGAGCGGATCACACCCCGCTGGGCCCGGCGCTCGGGGGTGTCGCGGGTGATCTCGTGGCCGTCGAACATGATCCGCCCGTGGTCGGGCCGGGTGAAACCACCGATCAGTTCGAACAGGGTCGTCTTGCCCGCGCCGTTCGGGCCGATCAGGCCCAGGGTTTCGCCGCGCTCTACGTCAAGATCGACGCCGTCCATCGCGTGGACACCGCCGAAGGACTTCCGAAGGCCGCATACCTCGACCAGCACATCGCGCTTGGTGCCGTTGCCTGACGTGGGGCGCGTCGTCGCGGCTTCGACCTTGAGCGAGCTGGCGAACGAAGGAGCACTCGCGTCGACTTCGCCGCCACGGTCGTTCGCCGAAACGCGCCGGTGGTCGAATCGCAACGCCACCGCGATCGCCCGGTCGCGGATCGGTCGCACGAAATGGGCGAGCCCACTAGGAAAATACAAGATCAGCAGTAGCCATCCCGTACTAGTGGCCGCCAACCCGGAGCTGCCGATGTCGGTGAAGAAGCGGGGAATGCCGATGATGTAGAGCGCTCCGAGGAGCGGACCCGCAAGCAGGCCGATACCGCCGATCACGACGAGCGCGACCACTTCGACGTTCGAGCCGATCGCGAAATCGCCGGGCCGCAGCGCTGAGAGCGTGTGGCCATAAAGAGCGCCGCCCACGCCCGCGAAGAAGCCGGCGATGGCGAAGGTTTCGAGCTTGACCCGAGTTGCGGGCACACTGAAGGCGCGCGCGCCGTCCTCGTTATCGCGCAAGGCGCGCTGCCGACGCCCCAGACCCGACCGCCAGACGTTGCGTGCCAACACCAGACAGAGCGTGAAGACGACGACGGCGAACAGGTAGTAGGACTTGCCGCGATCGAGCGCATAGCCGTTGAAGATCGGCCGACCTGGAATCTTGGTGCTGCCGAGCATCCACGACTGCGGCAACAGCCACCGCTCGGCGGCCACGGCGAAGCCCAGGGTTGTGACGGCGAGCAGCAGGCCCTTGATCCGAAGCGCCGGCAATCCGATCACCACCGACGACGCCGCGGTGACGAGGCCGGCGCCGATGAAGGCCAGCGGGAAGTTACCCGTCGAATCTGCAATGTGAATCGACACGGCGGCGCCCACACCCGCGAGCGCGAACTGGCCGAGCGAGAGCTGGCCGCCCAGGCCGGTCACGATGCCCAACGACAGGCCGATCAGCGCGATGGCGAGGATCACCGTCAAGGTGGTCGACGTCTGGCTCGACACCATGAGCGGCACGACCGCGGCCACGGCGATCGCGGCGATGCCGACACCCGAGCCAAGGAAGCGCACGGTGCGCGAGTTGCGCAGGGCGCGACTGAGCGGCGGCCACGGCTGCACCGCACTCCACTCGCCGCTCTCGCGCTCGCGACTGCTGCCTCGGCTCTGAAACAACAGCGCGGCGAGGATCACTATGAAAAGCGCGAGCTCGACGGTGCCCGAATCCGGATATGTCTGCTTCAGCACCTGCTCGAGCACGCCCACGCCCACGCCGGCCGCCAGCGCGACAGGAAGGCTCTGCATCCGACCGATCACCGCTGCGGCCAACGCCCGCACCAGGATGTTCGGGCCGAGCCCGGCGGCGGCGATAAAGCCGAGAGCGGGACGGAGCAACGCCGCGGTGAGCGCGGCCACCGCGCCGCCGATCATCCAGGCCAGCGTGGACATGCGGGCCGAGAACACGCCGGCCATGCGGGCCGCCTCGGGGTTGGCCGACGCGGCGCGCACGGCGAGGCCGAAACGGCTGTAGCGCAGGAACATCACGATCGCGGTTACCGCCAACGGGCTGAGGATCAACATGCCCATGTACGCCCGCGTGATGAGCACCGGCCCGATGCGAAAAGTCGGCAGGAACGGCGGCTCAGGGAAGCCGGCGCCGTTGGGCGCGAGAGCGTTGATCGCCCCCGACGCGAAGAACAGCACCTGGGCAAAGCCCAGGGTGGCGACCAGCGACATGATCTTGGGCGCGGTGCGCAAGCGCCTGATGATCGCCACCTCGGCCAGACCTCCCATGCCCGCCGACAGCACCATCGCCATCGGTAGACCGACCCAATACGGCACGCCCCACCGCAGTACGGACACACCGAGGAACGCGGCGCCAAACCCACCGATCTCGCCGTGCGCGAAATTGATGATCTTGTTCGAGCGATAGACGACCACGAGGCCCACCGCCAGCAAGCCGTAGCTCAGGCCGGTGATGAAGCCGAGGGCCAGCGTCGACGGGTCGACGTTAAGGCCGAACACTTCGGACACCGCGAGCGTCACTTCGTCATCCCCCGGGTGGCGCCTTCGAGGAAGACGGAACGAAGCAGGTCGTCGCGGCCCAGCAGTTCGGCGGCGGCGCCGTCGAAGCGGATCTCGCCCTTTTCCATGAAGTACGCGTGCTCGACGGCAGACAGCGCGATGTTGACCGATTGCTCGACGAGCACCACCGCCGTTCCCGCGGCGTTAATGCGACGGACCATTTCCAGCAATTCACCCACGACCTTGGGTGCGAGGCCAAGCGACAACTCGTCGATGAGCAGCAGTCGGGGCTTCACGATCAGCGCTTTGGACAACGCCAGCATCTGCTGCTCGCCGCCCGACAACGTGGAGGCCATCTGGTCGCGGCGCTCGGCCAAACGCGGGAAGGCGGCGAAGGATTCTTCGATGCCGGTTTCGATCGCGCCCTTGTTGCGGCCGTGGGAGAAGCCGTAGACGCGCAAGTTGTCGGCAACCGTCATCGGGCCGAACACGGCCTTGCCGCCCGGGATCTGGGTGACGCCGCGGCTCACCCGGCGTTCGGCGTCGAGATAGGTGACGTCGGCGCCGTCGAGGCGCACGGTGCCCTTGCTCGGCAGCCCGACGCCCGACACGACGCGCAGCAGCGTGGACTTGCCCGCGCCGTTCGTGCCGAGCAGCGCGACCATCTCGCCGTCGTCGACGGTGAAGTCCACGTCGAAGAGCACCTGGAGGCGGCCGTAGGAGAAGTCGATGCCCCGGCAAGACAACAGCGGCAGGTGCTGGCCTTGGCTGCGCAGCACGCTCAGTTCTTCGTCTTCGACCAGTTCGTCGACCATGCGGTCGAAGTCGGCGTCCACGGTTTGCGCGGCGGTGCGCAATACCAACGCGGCGATCAGGCCGGGCACCACGAGGAACCCGATCGCACCGGTCGATCCGAGTGCGGCTTCGGCGCCGCTGAGCAGGAGCACGCCGCCGAAGCCGCCGACCGCGGCGGTGAAAATGCCGGCTAGCGCAGCGGCGTGGGGCCGCATAGATGCGGGCACGATGGACAGGATCGTCATCGTGAGCGCAATGCCGAGCAGGCCGAAGGCAGCGAATGAGAGCCCGAACAGCAGGACGAGCCCGCCGAGGAACGGGGAGAACACCGCCAGCGGCAATAGCACGGCGCCGATCGCCAGCACTACGGCCGACGCCCGCACGAACGACGCCGGGTCGCGCTGGAACAGCGCTTCGCCCCGCTTTCCGAACGCGGCGAACGCGGCGATGGCGAACACCGGCAGCGCGGCGAAGAACAGGCCGCGGCCGCCAGGGCCGAGGCCCCATCGCTGCTCGAGGAAAAAGAAGAAGAACGTGTTGAGCGGCACCGTGAACATGCCGAGCACGGCCGACGCGGTGAGGATGCGCTTCACCGTGGGGATCAGGAAGAGGCGACGGCACACTTCGAAGAACCCGAGGCGGATGTCGTCGGTGGTTGTCTGGTGGCCGGCAACGGCTTCGCGCACCTTGGCGGTGTCCCACTTGCCGACACCGGGGTCGCGCAGCCCGACGCTTACCACCGCGGCGGCCAGCGACACGAGGCCGAGGACGATGAACACGCCTCGCCAGGTGAAGCCGAGCAACGCCGTGAGAACGGCCACGGCGAGCGGTGCCGCGATGTTGCCGAAGGCGTCCGCTCCTCGGTAGACCGACAGCACGCGCACTCGCACGCTCGGCGCGTGCGTGTCCATGAGTAGCGGCGTGTGGGTGGCCCGCACCGTGCCGGTGGTGGCGCCGTCGGCCAGCAACACACCGGCGAGGCCCCATGCCCCGGACACGAGCCCGGTGAGCAGCGTGAGCCCGCTCCAGGCGAACGCGTTCACGATGCTGAGCACGCCGCGGCGACCCTTCTGCTGGATGTAGGCGGCGGTCGGCAGCGTGGCCAACGTGATGGCCAGGATCTTGAGAGTTGACAACCCGGCCAACGCACCTTTGCCGATGCCGAGCGTGGAACTCATCTCGGGGCCGAGCACGAAGAACGCGTAGCCCTGGAGCTCGTCGACGATCACGAGCACCGACAGGGCGATGAGCGGATACCAGCCGACGCCGGACAGCTTCAGCCCCTCGCGCAGAGGCGGGGCGT
>JACCXE010000316.1 GCA_013697265.1 Actinomycetota bacterium
AGCTTCTTGCGCCACTCGGCGGTGCGAGGATCGTCGATGCCCATCACTTCGAGTAGGTCCACAAACTCTTGCCGGGCCGCCGGGTCGGTCTTGACCCGCGGCAAGAGGTCGGCGAGCTTGACGTCCACTTCGGCCGTGCCCACCGCGGCGGCGGCGCTGGGGCCGGTGCGGGCTCGAGCGGCCACGTGACGCGTCTCGGCCGATTCGGGGATGCGCTGCAGCAACGCGAGCGCCTCGTCGTTGTCGCCGCGGTCGACGAGCAGGTTGGCGAGCGCAAGCACGCCGTCGACGTGGCCGGGGTTGATCGCCAACGCGGCGCGCAGCGACTCTTCGTCGCCCTTGTCGACCAACAGGTCGGTTTCGCTGGGCGGCGGCGCCAGCCGGTCGACGAAAGCCTGCACCTGGGCCTCGGGTACCGCTCCGACGAAGCTGTCTACGACACGCTTGTCTTTCAACGCGAACACAGCGGGGATCGACTGGACCTTGAACGTGGCACTGACCCGCGGGTTGGCGTCGACGTCGACCTTGGCCAACACGACGCGGCCGTCGGTGGCGTCTACCACGCGCTCGATGATGGGGCCGAGCGTCTTGCACGGGCCGCACCATTCGGCCCACAGGTCGACAACCACGGGAACCTGGGCCGAACGCTCGAGGACTTCGGCTTCGAATGTGTCGTCGGTGACGTCAAAGAACATGGTGAAACGGTAACGCTGTTCGACCCCTCCGAATTCCGCGCCCGCCCGCTAGCTTCCACGCATGTCTGATCCTGCCGGCGTCAATGTTGCGGGTGTCACCGCGTGGTTTGGCGAGCACGTGCCTGAGGCCGTGGCGCCGCTGCACTTCGACCTGGTGGCCGGTGGGCGATCGAACCTGACTTTCGGCGTCACCGACGCCGACGGCAAGAAGTGGGTGCTGCGCCGCCCGCCCATGAGCCACGTGCTCGCGTCGGCCCACGACATGGGGCGCGAGTACCGGTTGATCCACGCGTTGCAGGACACGCCGGTGCCCGTACCCAAGTCGATTGGTCTGTGCAAGGACGACGACGTGAACGGCGCGCCGTTCTATGTGATGGAGTTCGTCGAGGGCACGATCGTGCGCGACGCAGAAACCGCCGACAAGGTCTTCACGCGCGGCCAACGCCAACACGCGGGCGAATCGATCGTCGACACGCTCGCCGCGATTCACGCGGTGGACCTCAAGGCGGTCGGCCTCGACGATCTCGCCCGGCACGAGGGATACGTCGAGCGTCAGCTAAAGCGATGGCACTCTCAGTTCCAGGCGTCTGCGGCCGAGAACAAACGCGAGGTCCCGGTCATCGACGAGATGCACGCCTTCCTCGCGTCCCGCATCCCCGAGCAAGGGCCCGCCGCGATCGTGCACGGCGACTACCGCCTCGACAACTGCATGATCGCCGACGACGGGTCGGTCGCCGCGGTGCTCGACTGGGAACTGTGCACCCTGGGCGACCCGCTGGCCGACATGGGCCTGCTGATGGTCTATTGGAACGAGGCGAGCGACACGATGTCCGCGCTACCGACATCACCAACTGCGGTGGACGGATTTCCGACCCGCGCCGAACTGAAGCAGCGCTACGCCGCGGCGACGGGGCGTGACGTGGCTGAACTCGACTTCTACGTGGCCTTCGGTTACTGGAAGTTGGCCTGCATCCTCGAAGGCGTGTTTGCCCGATACGCGCACGGCGCGATGGGCAACGACGGCGCCGCGTTCGAAGGCTTTGGCCAACAGGTCATCAACCTCGGGGAGATGGCGAAAGCAACAGCGCGGAATCTGTAGGACGCTGTAGCCGTGACCCTGTTCATCCGCGAAGAGCAATACGAGCTTGAGTCGCCCGTGTTCGTGCTCGCGATGGACGGATGGGTCGACGCGGGCTCGGGCACCGCGCAGGCACGCGCTGCGCTGCTCGACCAAGTCGATTCGCATCGCATCGGGTCCTTCGACGCCGACGCGCTGATCGACTACCGCGCTCGGCGGCCGAGCATGATCCTCAACGACGGCGTGATCCAGTCCTTGCGTTGGCCGACGATCGAGATGCGTTACGGCGTCGACCGAAGCGGCAACGACGTGGTGTTCATCATCGGCCCCGAACCCGACACGGCCTGGCAGGCTTTCTGCGCCGAAGTCGTCGCACTGGCCCAGGGCTACGCGGCGCGCATGGTGGTAGGCCTCGGTTCCTTCCCGGCGCCTGTGCCCCACACCCGACCGGTGAAGCTCGCGTCCACGGCGGCCACCCAAGACCTGGCCGACGAGATCGGCTACGTCGGCGGTTTGATGGAGGTGCCGTGCGGCATTCACGCCGCGATCGAAGCCGGCTGTCAAAGCGTCGGGCTGCCCGCCGTTGGTGTGTGGGCCCGCGTGCCGCACTACCTCGCGGCGTCGTCGTATCCCGCGGCCGCCGCAGCGCTGGTCGACGGCCTGGCCCGCGTCGCTGACCTATCGCTGCAGTCGAGCGACCTTCACGCCGAAGCCGCTGCGGCAACGATCCGCATCGACGCGCTCATCGAAGACTCGGCCGAGCACCGCGCCCTCGTGTCACAACTCGAAGCGCAATACGACGCCGAGAGCGAACCAGGAACGCCTTTGGGAGCGACCGACGACGACTCGCTCGAACGCGGCCTCAACGACATCGAAGATTTCCTGCGCGATCAGGGCAACTAGCCCGGCCACGCCTCGACCGGATAGTCGCTGGTGGGCACCACGACGTCGACGGCGATCTTGTCGTGCCACGTCTGCTTGTTCTTGTCCCACAGCATCCAGAAGTATCCGAGGAGGCACGGGATGGCCGACAGGATCTTGGCGAAGTAGCGCAAGATCGCGCGGCCGTAGCCAATGGCCCCGCCGGTTTCGGCGTCGATAATGCGGATGTTCATCGCCCGCTTGCCGACGGTCTGGCCGGACGGGCCGCCTTCGAGGTACGCGTAGTACGCCAGGCCAACCAGGAGGCCAAGCCCGCGGCCTGGGTTGCCGAGCACGCCGAGCACGAGGGACACGACACTCAAAAGGACACCGTCGATGATGGCGGCGACGAGCCGCAAACCAAAGCCGGCGCGGGGCCCTGTGGTCGGCTGATCCATTGCTCCGGTCATTCCGCTCCCTCATATCAAGTTGAACCGGGCCAGCTCCCACACCCACATGAGCATGAGCGCCGCCGGAAGAC
>JACCXE010000327.1 GCA_013697265.1 Actinomycetota bacterium
TGGTGCATATCGGCTCGCTGTACCACGACGATGTGATGGACGACGCCGAGATCCGTCGTGGCGTTCCGTCGGTCAACGCCAAGTGGGGCAACCTCGTGGCGATCCTGTCGGGCGACTTCTTGCTGGCCCGGGCCTCCGAGCTGGCGGCGTCGCTGGGGACCGAAGTCGCCGGTTTGCTGGCGGCCACGATCGGGCGCCTGTGCGAGGGGCAAGTCAGTGAACTGAAGACGATCTTCTCGCCCGACCGGCCTGAGCCGGCGTATTACGCGTCGATCAACGGCAAGACGGCGTCGTTGCTGGCGACCGCGGCGCGCATCGGCGGCATCGTGGCCGACCTGCCCCGCAACCAGATCGACGCGCTCACGTCCTACGGCGACAACTTTGGCATGGCGTTCCAACTCATCGACGACGTGCTCGACGTGGTCGCCACCGACGAAGAACTGGGCAAGCCCGCCGGAAACGACATGGTCGAAGGCGTCTACACGCTGCCCGTCCTGCGGGCACTGGCCGACCACGAACTCGGCGCCGACCTGCGGCCCCTGCTCGGCGGCGGGCTGACCCTTGACGCGCGCGACCAGGCCCGCGACATCGTGCGGGCGTCCGACGGCGTGCAGTACACGATCGAAATGGCGCAGGACTACATCGCCCGCGGCACCGACGCCCTCGGCGCCCTGCCTACGAACCCCACTCGCGACGGCCTGTCCCGCCTCGGCGACTTCCTGATCGAGTCTGTGCCACGCCGTTAGTAGTTCTCGAGCACCTCGACGGGCTCGGGCCGTTCGTCGTCGCGGAGACCGGGGCGGCGGTGGTGAGCGACACCGAGGCGGTCATCGAAGTCGACGACCTGCGGGACGCTCTGGGATGGCGGACCGTGGTGGCTGCGTACCTGTCGATGCCTTTCGACGTGTCGCGGCCGCGCTCGCTGATCTCGCCCGAGCACGCCGCCCGCGTAGCCGACGAGGTGCGCGGGCTGCCGTCGAAGTTCCGCACGTTTCGGGTCAGCGCGGCGGGCAGCGACAGCGACGACATGCTGCGCTGGCGCGCCGCGATCGCCGATGCCACCGGTCTTGTCGACGACGAGAACGACGCCGAACTCCTCATTCGGTTACGCAAAGCCGAGGGCGGCGGCTGGGAAGTGTTGTTACGACTGACACCCCGACCATTGGCGACGCGGCCGTGGCGAACCGAGCGCTACGAGGGCGGCCTTAACGCGACAATCGCGGCGGCCGTCGTACGAGCGACGCACCCGTCCCCCCACGACCGTTTCGTCGACCTCATGTGCGGCTCGGGCACATTGATCATCGAGCGACTCGCAGTCGGGCGTCCCGCATTGTGTGTGGGTTACGACATCAGCACCGACGCGATCGCGATCACGAAGACCCACCTTCGGAACGCGGCGATCCGAGGAGCGAAGGTCGAGTTGCACAACGCCGATGTGTTGGCCGCCGAGGGCCGGTTCGACAAGCTCGTAGTGAACTTGCCCTGGGGTACGTCGGTCGGTTCGCATGCGGAGAACGAGACGCTGTACCCCGGAGCGCTGGCCGCCGGCGCCCGACTCGCCGCGCCGGACGCCACGTTCTGCGTGCTGACCCACGAAATCCGGGTGTTCGAGGCCGCGCTCGCCGCGCAACGGGAGTGGTCGCTCGTCGATGAACACCGAATTTTTCAGAAAGGACACTGGCCCCGGCTCTACGTTCTCCGCCCATGACGGTGCTGGGGATCGAGGTTGACAACGCGCTGATCGCGCGGTGGAGGGCCTGGCTCGCGCCGGGCGTGCAACCCTTCTTCGTCGACACGCGGCGGGGCTGGCCGAAAAGTCAGGACGTTGCGCTCACGCCCGAGTTGCGCGACACGTTCAAGTTCTGGCGGATGGACCGATCACTAAAGGTGGTGTGGCTCGACGAGGAAACGGTCGCTGGGTTGCCGCTCACTCGCCAAGCCGAACTCGTCCGTCGCCGTTACCAGCCGCTCGTCTGGCCGTCTCAGGTGACAGACGAGATCGCCGTCGGCTTCGTCGAGCGCGAGGGCATTGCTAGCCGTCATGGCGAGGTTGACTGGACGGTAAGCGGCAACGTGTTGCCGCGGGCCGAGGCGCTCGTGGGCACGTTCCCGTCGCGCAGCGGGCCGAACTGCTTCGGTACAACGATGGCCGCCGCGGGACTCGTCGGCGCCGAGAACGAGTGGATGCAGCGCGAACCGTTTGAGGCCTGGCTCGCCGCGCACTGCCAACCCGGCGGCACCGACAACCAGGCGGGAACCGTCCTTCTGTGGCGCGAGACGGCGACCGGGCTCGTATCCCACTCGGCGGTCACGCTGGGCGACGGATTGGCCTTCGAGAAGGCGTCGGGGTGCTGGTGGTCACCCCGCGCCGTCGCCTCGGTCGCCGACGTCAAGCGCGACACCCGCCAGCGCGGCCTCCGCCTTGAGCGTTGGCGGATTGTCCGCTGACGCTCGGCGCAAACCGCTAGTCGAAAACCTCGGGACGCAGCGCAGGAAACGGCAGGACGTCGCGGATGTTTTGCGCGTCGGTGAGCAGCATCACGAGTCGGTCGACGCCGACGCCGAGACCGCCGTTGGGGGGCAGGCCGTATTCGAGGGCGCGGATGTAGTCCTCGTCAACCGACATCGCTTCGTCGTCGCCGCCAGCTTTCGCCTGAGCCTGCGCCTCGAACGTGGCCCGCTGCTCGACGGGGTCGACCAACTCGGTGAACGCGTTGCCGAGTTCGCGACCGGCCACGATCGGCTCGAAGCGTTCGGTGTAGCCACGGCGCTCGCGGTGATCGCGGGCCAGCGGCGACGTCTCCTTCGGATGATCCATCACAAAAACGGGGCCCCACAGGTTCGTTTCGGCCGTCTTCTCGTAAATCTCGACCAACAGCTTGCCGGGGCCCCACGAGTCTTCGATGCGCACGCCGTGTTCCT
>JACCXE010000036.1 GCA_013697265.1 Actinomycetota bacterium
GCGTCGGCTCGGCATCGGCGCGCTGCTCGGCCTTCACGACGACTGGCGGGCCGAGGCGCTGTCGGTGGCCGCGCATGCACGCGAGTTGATGCACCGCTGGTGGCGGGCCGAGGTCTCGGTTGCGGTACCCCGCCTGCGGCCCGCAGCGGGCGACTACGAACCGCTCGATCCGGTCGACGATCGCTCCTTCACCCAACTCATCTGCGCGTTGCGCCTGTTCCTGCCCGACCTGGGTATCTCGCTGTCGACGCGTGAGCCCGCGTTCCTGCGCGACGCGTTGGTGCCACTCGGCGTAACCAACCTGTCGGCCGGGTCGCACACCGAGCCGGGCGGTTACGCGTCCCAGAGCGAGGCCGAGCCGCAGTTCGAAATCAGCGACACCCGCTCCCCCGCCGAATTCGCCGCCGCTCTGCGAGCAAACGGCTACGACCCCGTCTGGAAGGACTGGACCCGGATCTAAGCGACTACTACGCGGTGACCCGGCGATTGCACCGCGTCGCGACAGATGGGACGTGCCCGGGCGGCACACCTACCTGCTTTGTGCCACGTTCGAGCGAATTGCGCGCGCCGCTCCGCGAGGTCACAGTGCGCGCTGTTGGTTGATGTACGTCGGTTGTGTGGGTGGCGTCAGGGGATTCGCTTAAAACGTGGCGCGACGAGCATTCACCTCCGACGCCGCGGACCGGCGCTGCGGACCCGCGTTCGTCAATCAGAGCGCGAGGTTCGAGAGCCAGACAGCTGCGCCCGCGGCGGCCACCGCGAGGCCGGCGAACGTGTAGGACGTCAGCGTCGATTGGGTGACTACGAAGGCCGGGACGTCGGCCGCCTTGGCCCGTCGATACGAGTAGGCCGCGGCCAGTGGAGCGACTAACGCGAAACCCACCCACACCAACGCGGACCGAACGTGCGGCGGGTCTGCGCCGGCGAGGTGCACCGCTAGATTTAGCGGCCACAGCACGACGAAGATCGTCACGATCAACGCCAACGAGACCGAGGACCGGGGCGGCGGCGGTGTTTTAACCGGCCGATGACCCCTAAACGCGCGTAGCCGCTTCCGGGCCGCCCGGGCCACGATCGCTGTGACAGCGATCAGTAGCACGTACTTCATGCGCCATTCTCCCCGACGACGACACGATTGTTGCCGCAGCGCGTTTCGTCAGGCGGCCAGAGTCATTTCGGTTGCATGCGGATTCCGCCGTCGAGCCTGATCGTTTCGCCGTTGAGGTAGCCGTTGTCGATGATCGCCATGGCGAGGTTGGCGAACTCGTCGGGAATTCCGAGGCGCTTGGGATACAGCACGCTCGCGGCCAACGAGGCCCGGGCCGGTTCGGGCAGCATGGCGAGCAGCGGCGTGTCCATCAGGCCGGGGGCGATGGTGTTGACCCGGATGTTCACGGCGGACAGGTCCCGCGCCGCGGGCAAGGTCATGCCGACAACAGCGCCCTTGGACGCCGAGTACGCCAGCTGACCGATCTGTCCGTCGAAGGCCGCCACCGAAGCGGTGTTGATGATCACGCCGCGATCGCCGCCCGGGTCAGGGTCGTTCGTCGCCATCGACGACGCAGCGAGCGTCATCACGTTGAAGGTGCCGATCAAGTTGATGTCGATGAGGAACTTGAAGGCCGCAGGGTCATGCGGGGTGTTGTCTCTGTTGATGGTGCGCACCGCAATGCCCATGCCGGCGCAGTTGACCGCAACGCGCAACGGTCCGTTCGCCGCGGCCTGGGCCACACCGGCCTGACATTCCTCGTACTTCGTGACGTCGGCCGGCGCGAAGTTCGCTTGGCCGCCCAGTTCCTTGGCCAGTGCCTCGCCCTGCTCCGCGTTGCGATCAAGAATGGTGACCGCGGCGCCGGCCCCATGAAGTCGACGCGTGGTGGCCTCACCCAGGCCCGAGGCGCCGCCGGTAACGATTGCTGATGCTCCCTGAAGGTCCATGGCGTCGCACCGTAACGCTCAGCTTTCGCCCGAGGCACTCCGCTGCGAAAACGACGCGGCCACGGCCAACTCGTCGACCTTGATATTCATCGGATCGGTGCCGTGACCCTTCACCCACTTGAACGCGACCTCGTCGATGCGCTGGCGGTAAAGCTCGATGAGCGGCTCCCATAGATCGCGGTTGGCCACGGGCTTCTTGGCGCTGTTGGTCCAGCCACGCGCTAGCCAGTTCACCCACCACTTGTCGCGGAAGCAATTCACCACGTAGGTCGAGTCGCTCACGATCATGACCGCTCCGGGGTTCGCGAGGAGCGCCTGGAGCACGGCGTTCACTTCCATGCGTTGGTTGGTCGAGGGGTTCTCGGCTCCCGACGCCCAAGGGCCCGTGACGTCGGCCCAGGCCCAACCGCCGGGGCCTGGGTTTCCTCGGCACGCGCCGTCTGTATACACAGTCTTCATCGGACTGCGGAACCTACTGGTGGGTAACGCCCGTACGATGGATCAGGTGATCTTCGACGGATTCAGTCACCAAGTTCCGGATACAGACCCGTCGGAAACCTCCGAATGGATGGAGAGTTTTGACGCGATCGTCGAGACACACGGCAAGACTCGAGCCCGCTTCCTTCTGATGAAACTTCTCGAGCGGGCCCGCGCCCAACAGATCGGCTTTCCGGCCACGGTGTCCACGCCGTACATCAACACCATTCCGCGTGACGCCGAACCGTGGTTCCCGGGCGACGAACACATCGAGCGGCGCATCCGCGCCTTCATTCGTTGGAACGCGGCCGTGATGGTGACGCGGGCGAACGCGCGCAGCGAAGGTATCGGTGGTCATCTGTCGACCTTCGCGTCGAGTGCCTCGCTTTACGAGGTCGGCTTCAACCACTTCTTCCGGGGCAAGGACGACGGCCAGTTCGGCGACCAGGTGTATTTCCAGGGTCACGCCGCGCCCGGCATTTACGCCCGCGCCTATCTCGAAGGCCGCCTAAGCGAGCACCAGTTGGACGGGTTCCGCACCGAGCTGGGAGGCCTCGGCCTGTCGAGCTACCCGCACCCCCGGCTCATGCCCGACTTCTGGGAGTTCCCTACCGTTTCGATGGGCCTCGGCCCGCTTCAGGCGATCTATCAGGCGCGCTTCAACCGCTACCTGTTGAACCGCGAGATCGCCGACACCAGCAAGGCCAAAGTGTGGGGCTTTCTCGGTGATGGCGAAACCGACGAACCCGAGTCCCTCGGCGCCCTCTCACTTGCCGCGCGCGAGGGTCTCGACAACCTGGTCTTCGTGGTGAACTGCAACCTGCAACGCCTCGACGGTCCCGTGCGCGGCAACGGCAAGATCATCCAGGAACTCGAGGCCGTGTTCCGCGGCGCGGGCTGGAATGTGATCAAGGTGGTCTGGGGCTCGAAGTGGGACGAGTTGTTGGCTCGCGACACCGACGGCGTGTTGCTCAACCAGATGAACAACACGGTGGACGGGCAGTTCCAGAAATACGCCGTGTCCGACGGCAAGTACATCCGCGACCACTTCTTCGGCCCCGACCCGCGGCTGCGCAAGATTGTCGAGCACCTCACCGACGACGAGATCCGCGCCCTACCCCGGGGCGGCCACGACTATCGCAAGCTTTATGCGGCGTACAAGGCGGCGGTTGAGCACGAGGGCTCGCCGACGGTGATCCTGGCCAAGACGATCAAGGGTTGGACGCTCGGCCCTGAGATCGAGTCGCGAAACGCCACGCATCAGATCAAGAAGATGACCAAGGCGCAGTTGCTGGCGATGCGCGACACGCTCTATCTGCAAGACGAGATTCCTGAAGCCGCGCTCGACGAGAAGCTGCCGCCCTATTACCGGCCCGCCGACGGTTCTGACATTCACGAGTACCTGATGACGCGGCGCAAGGCGCTCGACGGCTCGCTCCCCCGTCGGCTGCCCCGCGTGGCGTTGCGCGAGTTGCCAGCACCGGCCACGTTCGACGAGTTCATGGGCGGCTCCAAGGCCCAGGCCGTGTCCACCACGATGGCCTTCGCCCGGCTCATCCGGAACCTGCTTCGCGACAAGGCCATCGGCGAACGCGTCGTGCCGATCGTGCCCGACGAAGCCCGAACCTTCGGTATGGACGCGCTGTTCAAGGAGTTCGAGATCTACGCCCCGTTCGGTCAGCACTACGAACCGGTCGACAAGGAACTGTTGCTGTCATACACCGAGTCGTCCGACGGGCAGGTGCTTGAGGAAGGCATCACCGAAGCCGGATCGATGTGTTCGTTCACCGCCGCCGGCACGTCAGCGGTCACGTGGGGCGCGCCGATGATCCCGTTTTTCATCTTCTATTCGATGTTCGGGTTCCAACGCGTCGGCGACCTGGCCTGGGCCGCCGGCGATAGCGGCGCGCGCGGTTTCATGCTCGGCGCGACCGCGGGGCGCACAACGCTAAACGGCGAGGGCTTGCAGCATCAGGACGGGCACTCGTTGTTGCTGGCGTCGACGGTGCCGAACGTCGCCGCTTATGACCCCGCGTTCGCCTACGAAGTGGCGACGATCATCCAAGACGGCATCGCCCGCATGTACGGCCGCGAAGATCGCGACGAGTTCTTCTACATCACGCTTTACAACGAGAATTACGTGATGCCAGCTCGGCCCGACGGCGTCGAGGAGGGCATTCGCCGCGGCCTGTACCGCTTCGCCGAGGCCCCTGAGGGCCCGACGCGGGTGGCCACGGTGTTGTTCAGCGGAAGTGCGTCACAGGCTGCGCTCACTGCACGCGACGCGCTCGCCGCCGACTTCGACGTCGCCGCCGAGTTGTGGAGCGCCACGTCGTACAAGACGTTGCGGGAGGACGCGCTGTCGGTTGAACGCTTCAATCGACTGCATCCGTCGCGCTCGGCCGAGGTGCCCTACGTCACCGCCGCTCTAACCGACGCAGCCGGGCCCGTCGTCGCGGTCACCGACTTCATGAAGGCGGTGCCCGATCAGATCGCGCGCTGGGTACCGGCCTCGTACACCACGCTCGGCACCGACGGCTTCGGCCGTTCCGATACGCGTCAGGCGCTGCGCCACCACTTCGAGGTCGACGCCGGCCACATCGTCGTGGCCGTGCTCGACGCGCTGGCCGCGCAAGGTGCGGCCAAACCGCAAGAGGTCGAGGCGGCGATCGAGAAGTACGGCATCAACGCTGATGCCCCCGATCCCCGCCTCGCCTAGCTCTAGGAGACTGCTGATTAATCCGCTTTGAGTTCTCGCGATTTGTTCGCGGGGGATTCAGACTGGTGGCATGCAAGGCAAGAGCGATCCGAACGTCGAGTTTCTTGATGCGGCGGCGTTGTGCGGGCATCTGGTTCGGGCGGGTTCGGTGCACGCGTTTCTCGCCGAGCACCGTCAGCGCCTGTTCCCGGATGACTTGTTCGTCGACTTGTTCAAGTCCGCGCGGGGCCGGCCGTCGGTGCCGGCCGATGTGGTCGCGACCGTGATGGTGTTGCAGGCGCTCGAGAGTCTCTCGGACCGCGAGGCGGTTGATCGGCTGCGCACCGACATCACGTGGAAGGTCGCCGCGGGCCGAGCCCTGACCGACGAGGGGTTTCATTCGACGGTGCTCACGTTGTGGCGCAACAAGCTGCGCGACTCGAACCAGCCGCAACGGATCTTCGACGCGGTGCGCGCGGTGGTGGCCGAGACCGGCATGTTGAAGGGCAAGACACGACGTGCGTTGGACTCGACCGTGCTCGACGATGCGGTCGCGACCCAGGACACCGTGACGCAGTTGGTCGCCGCGATCCGCCGCGTTCGTCGCCTCGTGCCGCAAGCCGCGGCGTTGGACTTGGCCGCGCATGACTACGAGTCGCCGGGCAAGCCGGCGATCGCGTGGGACGACGCCGAGGCACGTGAGGCGCTGATCACTGCGCTCGTGACCGACGCGCTGCAAGTGCTCGCTGAGCTCGCCGTCGTCGAGCTCGACGACGTCGCGACCGAAGCGATCGGTCTGCTCGGCCTGGTCGCAGGCCAAGACGTCGAGCCGGGCGAGGACGAAGGGAGCTGGCGGATCGCCCGCAAAACCGCTCCCGATCGGGTCGTGTCGACGGTCGACACCGAATCACGCCACATTCACAAGACAGTCCACGAATACCGCGACGGCTACAAAGCCCACATCGCGATCGAGCCCGACACCGGCATCGTGACCGCGGCGACTCTGACCGCCGGCAACGTGACCGACGCCGCCGCGACCGAAACTCTGCTCGCCGGCGAGGAGCCCGGCTTGGAGATCTACGCCGACTCCGCCTACGCGTCGGGAGCCAACCGCGTCGCAATACGCGGCGCTGGCCATGACGCCGTGATCAAAGCGATCCCGCTGCGCCGGGCGGTGCCCGGCGGGTTCGACCGCGACGACTTCGTTGTTGATCATCGCAACCGAACAGTGACCTGCCCCGCCGGCCACACCATCGCCATGACACCGACCGGCAACGCCGTGTTCGGTGTCCGCTGCGGACCATGCCCGCTGCGCGCCCAATGCACCACCGCCAAAGCCGGCAAGACCGTTCACATACGCGTCCACGACGACGAACTCGTCTACGCACGCCAAGCCTGGCGTGACGACGTTTTCCGCGAGCACTACCGGCAACACCGGCCCATGGTCGAACGCAGCCTCGCCTGGCTCGTGCGCGGCGGCAACCGACGCGTCCGTTACCGCGGCGCGCAACGCAACCAGCAGTGGCTCACCACGCGGATCGCCGCGCTCAACCTCCGACGCCTACTCAACCTCGGACTCCACCGCGACGACATCGGCTGGGCTATCGCCTAACCAGAGTCCTCGGGCCTGTCAGCGAGAGAACCACTCCCCAACACGAAGCCTCCAGGGCGACCGGCCCACACT
>JACCXE010000335.1 GCA_013697265.1 Actinomycetota bacterium
AGATCCCCGAGGCCGAGCGCGACTACTACCTCGAGCGCCGCTACCCGTCCTTCGGCAACTTGGTGCCCCGCGACGTCGCATCGCGCGCCGCGAAGCAAGTGTGCGACCAAGGCCGCGGTGTCGGGCCGGGCGGCCTCGGCGTGTATCTCGACTTCGCCGACTCGATCAAGTGCCTCGGTCGGGATGCGATCAACGCCCGTTACGACAACTTGTTCGACATGTACCAGCGCATTACCGACGAGAACCCGTTCGAAACTCCGATGCGCATCTACCCCGCTGTCCATTACACGATGGGCGGCCTGTGGGTTGACTACAACCTGCAGTCGACGATCCCGGGCTTGTTCGTGATCGGCGAGGCCAACTTCTCCGATCACGGCGCGAACCGCCTCGGCGCGTCGGCGCTCATGCAGGGCCTGGCCGACGGCTACTTCGTGCTGCCGTCAACGGTCGGCGATTACTTGGCGCAAACCCCGACCAACACCGCGGATGCAACGCACCCCGCCGCGGTCGAGGCGGTGAACGACGTGCGCTCGCGCATGGAGAAGCTGCTCAGCACGGGCGGCAACCGCACGGTCGATTCGTTTCACCGCGAGTTGGGCAAGGTCATGTGGGACTACTGCGGCATGGCCAGGAACGAGGAGGGCCTGCGCAAGGCCCTCGACCGCATCCCCGAGCTGCGCGAAGAGTTCTGGCAGTCGGTGCGGGTGATCGGCACGAACGAATCGCTGAACCAGTCGTTGGAAAAGGCGGGGCGGGTGGCTGACTTCTTCGAACTGGCCGAGCTCATGTGCGTTGATGCGCTGCACCGGCGCGAAAGCTGCGGCGGGCATTTCCGCGAAGAGTTCCAGACCGAAGAGGGTGAAGCCCAACGCGACGACGAGCAGTATGCGTACGTCGCGGCCTGGGAGTTCGGTGGCGTCGGCGCTGCGCCGGTGCTTCACAAAGAGCCACTCACGTTCGACTACGTCCACCCCGCACAGAGGTCCTACAAATGAGCGAGCCCCGCGAGCGAATCAAAGTGATCGGGCGGTTCATCGCTCACGCCCGAAGGGCGGGAGCAGAATGAATCTCGTTCTTCATGTGTGGCGGCAAGCGGACGCGAACGCCGAGGGGCGGATGCAGTCGTATCCGGCCAACGACATCAGCGAGGACATGTCGTTTCTCGAAATGCTCGATGTGGTGAACGAAGGGCTAATCAAGAACGGCGAAGACCCCATCGCGTTTGATCACGACTGCCGCGAAGGCATCTGCGGTATGTGCGGACTAGTTATCAACGGTGTTGCGCACGGGCCTGAGCGCGCCACCACCACATGCCAGTTGCATATGCGTCATTTCACCCACGGCCAGGAAGTTTGGATCGAGCCGTGGCGGGCCCGTGCGTTCCCGGTACTCAAGGATCTCGTGGTCGACCGCACCGCGTTCGACCACATCATTCAGGCCGGCGGATACGTATCGGTCAACACCGGCGCGGCGCCTGAAGCGCATTCGGTCCCGGTGCCAAAAAATGCGGCCGACACCGCGTTCGAAGCCGCAGCCTGCATTGGCTGCGGTGCCTGCGTCGCTGCGTGTCCCAACGCCTCGGCGATGCTGTTCACCGCCGCGAAGATCACGCACTTGGGACTTTTGCCACAAGGGCAACCGGAAAGACATACGCGAGTAATCGCGATGGTTGATGCGATGGAGCAGGAAGGCTTTGGGTCCTGCACGAACATAGGAGAGTGTTCAGCCGCGTGCCCAAAGTCGATTTCTCTCGATACCATCGCACGGATGAACGGCGACCTTCTTGGCGCCAGCATCCGCTCTTCGTAGAAAGCACCCTCATTCAGATCGTGTCCTCCACGTAATGGTTCCAGCCGGTCTAGACCTCGCCGGCTCCAGTACTGCTCGAAGAGTTCTGCTGGTGTCCACTTGGGCGCGCGCCGGGCTGGGGCTTCTGGGGTTGGGGTTAAAAGCAGACGCACCGATCGCGACCGAAGCCGCCGCGGTTCGCGCCCCGGGTGCGCCTGCGGCCGCCGCGGTCGTCGAAAACGTCGATATGCGCGCACCGTCGCCCAAGGTCGCTGCGCCGCCGCCGGCGCCGGCGCCGGCGGATCCGTCGCCGCCAAACATCAAGGGCGGCCTGCCCGTCGGCAAAGGCATGTGGATCTGGCTGCCCGAAAAGGCCGAGGGCGGTAACCCGCAAGCGATCGTGGCCCGGGCCCAGCGCGTCGGCCTCACCCATATCTACGTGCGCACCGGTTCGTCGAAGATGGGCTTCCACGGCGCCGCGTTCCTCGATGCATTGCTGCCCGTCGCCCACGCCGCGCACATCCGCGTCATCGGTTGGGACTTCCCTTACCTCGACGACGTAGGCGCCGACGTGGCCCGGGCTCACCAGGCAATCCACTACACGACGCCATCTGGCCACCGTATCGACGGCTTCGCGGCTGACATCGAATTACGCAGCATGGGCGTCAACATCACCCCGGAGACGGCGTCGGCCTACGGCGTGGGGCTGCGCAACGCAGTCGGCTTCGGATTCCCGTTGATCGCCGTGGTGCCGCGTCCCTCGCAGTACCTGCTGTCGTATCCATACGAGAACGTCGTCACGGCCTTCGACGCGATCGCACCGATGATCTACTGGATGGGCAACGACCCGGCCGCCGTGGTGAAGATGACGTGGGATCGCCTGGGCGGGCTGGGCAAGCCGATCATGCCGGTGGGCCAGGCCTACGACGGCTTCGCCGAAGGTGGTCCCGCCGGTATTCCGTCTCCGGCAATGCTGCAACGCTTCATGGACGCCGCCGCCGAGTACGGCGCCACGGGTGTTTCGTTCTGGAGTTGGCAGCACGCCAACGACCCGGCCTGGGACACAATCATGAAGTCGTTCCAGTTCAAGCTACCGGTCGCGCCGGCCGAACCCTTCCGCGTCGACCAGATCCGCGCCTACCAGGTGCTGCTGAGCAGCCTCGGGTTCGGCGTGCCCGCTACCGGCACGTGGGGCCCGGAAACCAACGCCGCACTGCGCGCGTATCAAGCCGCCTCGCGGTTGCCCGTCACCGGTGTGATCGACGCGGCAACCCGTCACTTCCTGCTGCGGCCCGTCGCCCCACCTCTCAAGTAGCGGGTGGGCACCGCGGCCAACTGTGCTGCTTCGATGACCGGTTCCGGATAGCCCGGGCAAACCGACGTCGATCACGTAATCGGTTAGGTCGGAGGCAGGTTGTATTCCATCCATCCGACACCGGTGCGCCCGTCGGGTGTCACAAACGTCGAGGCGGCCCGGTGCAGCAGCCCAACGCGGCCGTCGGGCGCCTGCATGGCGACGCCGCCGACCAATTGGGGCGACGCGACCACGTCAAGACCGTTCACGCACATGTTGGTGGTCGACGGCAGACCGTCGACACCGTCGGCCAC
>JACCXE010000337.1 GCA_013697265.1 Actinomycetota bacterium
CGGTCTCCCGGCTGGTCACCACGGCGTGGGCGTCGGCGGCCACCTTCCGCTTCACCGACAAACGGGGCGGGTCCAACGGAGCCCGCATCCGCTTGGAGCCGCAGAAGAATTGGGACGTCAACCGGCCAGCCGAGCTGGCCGAGGTGCTGCAGACCCTCGAGCAGATCCAACAGGAGTTCAACGGGTCGCAGTCAGGCGGCAAGAAGGTTTCCCTCGCCGACCTCATCGTCCTGGGCGGCTGTGCGGCGGTCGAGCAGGCGGCCAAGAACGCTGGGTACGACGTCACCGTCCCGTTCTCGCCGGGGCGAACCGACGCTTCGCAGGAGCAGACCGACGTGGAGTCGTTCGAGGTGCTCGAGCCGACGGCCGACGGGTTCCGCAACTACCTCCGGGCCGGCGAGAAGCTGCCGCCGGAGACCTTGTTGCTGGACCGGGCCAACCTCCTCACCCTGACTGCGCCCGAGATGACGGTGCTCCTCGGGGGCATGCGGGCGATGAACGTCAATCTCGCTCAGTCGGCCCACGGTGTCGCCGCTGACGGGCCCGAGACGTTGACCAACGACTTCTTCGTGCACCTGCTCGACATGAGAGCGGAGACGGAATGGAAGCCATCGGTCTCGGCGGAGAACGTGTACGAGGGTCACGATCGAGCGACGGGGGAGGTCAAGCGCACCGCGACGGCCGTCGACCTCGTCTTCGGTGCGAACTCAGTGCTCCGAGCCCTCTCGGAGGTCTACGCGTCTGACGACGGCAAGGAGAAGTTCGTCCGTGACTTCGTGACCGCGTGGAACAAGGTGATGAACCTCGGTCGATTCGACCTCGCCTGAGCAGCCACACCCGGGTAGACGAGGGCGGGGCGCGCCACGCGCGTGATCTGCTGCGCGCCGTTGGCTGCGTCGGTTTTGTCGTATCCGCTGGCGTACTCGAGGTCGTCGGCGGATACGGCGCCAACTCGCCCGAACCGGCGTGGGCGCAATCGGTGTTCCCAATCGGCTGGCCGCAGGCGGTGCGCGTGGCGTGGTGGCTGACCGTTGCTCTCGCCGCGTTCGGCTACCGCACGTATTTGGGTCGCGCCGGGTTCCGCACGCGCCGCACCGTTACCGCGCTGGTGGTCGTGCCGTTCGTGATCTTCGCCGCAGGTGTCGCCAACGGCGCGTCGTGGGCGACCTGGCATTGACCAGTGCTCACCGCTCAGTCGCTGAGGTGACCGTGGGGGCGGGCCGGCTCGGCTCGTCGACCGTTGACGTCGATGAACAGTTGCGCCGCGGCCTGGCGCACCGCGGCGGACCAGGTCGGATAGGCGTGCACGGTGAGCGCGATGCGGGCCGGGAACATGCCGGTTCGGATGGCGAGGACGAGTTCGTGGAGGATCTCGCCGGCGCGTGGTGCGTCGACGGTGGCGCCCAAGATGCGCCCGCCGGCAAGGTTGCGCGTCAGCAGGCGCGGGCCGACCATGAGCTTGACGAAACCCTCGGTGCGTCCGGCCGTCACGGCGCGGTCCACCGCAGTCATCGGGACGAACGAGACGCGTCCGCCGCGGGCGGCGACGTCGGCTTCGCTCAGTCCGACGTGCGCGACTTCCGGATCGGTGTAGGTCACGCGCGGCATCCGTTCGGCTCGGAAGCGTCGCTGGGGCCAGCGGCGTAACGCGTTGGCGGCCGCGACGCGACCCATCTCGTCGGCCGCATGCGTGAATAGCGACAACCCGGTGACATCGCCCACGGCGAAGACGCCGCGAACGGTCGTGCGCAGGTGAGCGTTGGCGCGGACGAAACCCCGGTCGTCGAGGCGCACGCCGGCGGCGTCGAGGTGCAGCGCGTCCGTGCTCGGTGTACGTCCAACCGCGACGAGTACCGCGTCGGCGGCGACCGCGTCGCCATTGTCGAGACGCAAAGTGGCCGCGCCGCCGACGCCGGCCGACTCAGCTCGGACGACAGAACAGCCGGTGCGCACCACGATCCCTGAAGCCGCGAACATCGATGCGACGACGATCGACGCGTCGCGATCCTCGCCCGCCAACAACCGGTCAGCCGCTTCGATGACTGTGACGTGGGAGCCAAGCCGGGCGAAGGCTTGGGCCAGCTCGCAGCCGATCGCGCCGCCGCCGACGACGGCGAGCGAGCGCGGGAGTTCGGTGAGATCGAAGACCGTCTCGTTGGTCAGGTACGCGACCTCGTCGAGACCGTCGATGGGTGGGATGGCCGGTCCGGTGCCAGTGGCGAGCACGATCCGGCGGGCGGTCACGGACGTACCGTCGATGTCGATCACGCCTGGGCCGCGCAGGCGCGCCGAGCCGTGCATTACGTCCACGCCTTCGCGCTGGAGCGCCTCGTCGTCCTCGGTCGCCGCGATCGAGGCTACGGACGCGTGGACTGCGGCCATCGCGTCGGCGAAATCCGCCCCCCGATCCGCCGCCTCGATGAGAGCTTTGGAGGGCACGCACCCGGTGAACGTGCATTCACCTCCAAGTGGGCCACGATCGACGAGCAGCGTGCGCGCCCCACGACCAACCGCGGCGCGCGCCGCGCCTAGTCCGCCCGCGCCTCCGCCGATGACAACCACGTCGTAGTCCATGCCCGTATAACCCTACGAACCCCGGCTCGCCTTCCAGACCGGGAAGCCTGTCGCGACGCCACACCGAGAGGTCGTCACCGCGATCGGGTCCTCGGCGACGCCCGAAGGGGCGAAGCATGTGCGGAACCTCCGTTAGTGGAGAGCCCGGACGCTGAAGAAGCCGGCCGCGAGCACGGCGACGCCGAACAGCAGCATGCGAAGGTCGCGGTCGTGGCGGAACACGATCAGCAACGCTGCGATGCAGACGAGTGTGGCGACGGCTTGGATAGCGACGCCCGCGTCGGTGGCGGGCAGGAGCAGACGCATTTACCGGTCGGGAAGAAACTCGACGTGCGGGGTCGCGTCAACCATCGCCGACTCCTGTGTCGGCATCCGGGAGTGCGTGCCCCGAGGCGAGGCTGTCGCTGAAGGCGCGCAGACGGTCGAGAGCGGCCGCGTCAACCGTGGATGTGCGCCGACCCAGGGCATGTTTGATCTCGGTGTAGGCGGCAGCCTCGAGCCCACAACGTCGACACTCCTCGAGATGTCGGGCGACGCGTTTCGCGGTGTGTTCGTCGAGCTCGCGGTCAAGGTAGCGGTGCATGACGCGACCAACCTCCATGCAACTGGCCATATCGGGAGTGCCGCGCGGTATGCGCCAAGGACTTTTCATCGTTCACCTCTTTTCGGGGCCAGGCCGGCGACGACCAGGCGGTCACGCATCCGCTTGCGGGCGCGATGCAGACGGCTCATGACGGTCCCCGGCGGGATACCGAGCAGCTGGGCGGTCTCGGCGTAATTCAGACCGCTGATATCCACCAGCTCCACCACGCGCCGGAACTTTTCGGGCAGATCGGCGAGGGCGGCGTGCACGACCGTGTCGAAGGTTTGACCGACGATCAACGCTTCAGGGCCGGGCTCACGCGACGCGACATCGTCGGCTGCGGCCGGATCGTCGAGTAGGTCGGGCCGACGACGCCGGTGGCGGTTGATCTCGGTGTTGCGCAGAATCGTCAGCAGCCAGGCGCGGGGGTGCGCGCCGTCGAAGCGGTCAACGGCCCGAAACGCTCGAACCAAACTGTCCTGAACGAGGTCTTCGGCGTCGGCCGGGTTTCGGGTGATCGAGGTCGCGACGCGCAGCATCACCTCAATCTCGGGGACCACGTATTTTGCGAACGCCACGTGGCGTTGCTCATCGATGGCCTGCTCGGGCTCGGTCACCTGAGGGGAACCCTCCTCGGCCGCGGTGCGATTCCCGCCCCGCCGGGAATCGCCGGGCCGGCCGGGCGGGTTTCCGCGTTGATGTTGGCCTTGTCGCACCGCCGCTGGACCGTAGCTGTCGACGCGTACGTCGACGGCGAACTGACATGCCGCGACCGCCGCGAGGTCGCCGCGCACATGACGGACTGCTGGGCTTGCAGTCGCGAAGTCGAGATCCTTCGGCTCATGAAACACTGCCTGTGCGCGCAACGGCGCCGAGCCGCCGACGGCGGCTGGGAGTGACCGACGTCGGGTATCTCGCGGCGTTCGGTGGCGGGGTTGTGTCCTTCGCGTCGCCCTGCGTGTTGCCGATCGTGCCCGGCTACCTGTCGATCATCACGGGCCTCGACATCGCCGAACTCCAAGACGGCTCGCGGCGACACCTCATCACGATCACCCGCGACACGGGACTGTTCGTGGCCGGGTTCTCGATCGTGTTCATACTGCTCGGCGTCTCCGCTACGACATTCGGCGCCGTCATATTCCGCAACCATGCACTGCTCACCCGCGTGTCGGGCCTGGCAGTGCTGACGATGGCGCTGTTTCTCGCCGGTTCGCTGGTGCTGCGCTCGCCCTGGCTGTACCAGGAGAAGCGCTTCCATCCGAGCCCGTCGCGCTTGGGACCGTTCGCCGCGCCGATCGCGGGCGCAGCGTTCGGCTTCGGCTGGACACCCTGCATCGGACCGGTGCTCGGCTCGGTCCTCGCCGTCGCCGCCACCCAACACGACGCCGGACGCGGCGCCGCGCTCCTCGCCGCCTACTCCGTTGGGCTCGGTCTGCCGTTCCTCGCCACCGGACTCGCGTTCGGCCGCCTCACCGGCGCCTTCGGCTGGGTCAAACGACATTTCACCGCCATCACGGCCGCCTCATCGGCGTCGCTCGCGTTCTTCGGCGTGCTTCTCACCCTCAACCGCCTCACCTGGCTCACCAGCCAACTCCAGGCCCTGCTGCGCCATGTCGGGCTCGAACGGCTCGTCTTCCTCGGATGAAAAGAGAGACCAACCATGTCCAACCACAAACCCAACTCGGGCACATCCAAAGGCCGGCCCACGGGCGGGCGACGCGACCGCAACGCCGCGCGCGCCGCTGGTCTTCGCAAGCAGCGGCGGCTGCGTTGGGCGCTCGTCGCGGTAGGCGCCGCGATCGTCATCGGTGTCGCCGCGCTCGCCGCTAACTCGTCGGACAGCGGCGGACCAGGCGCCACCGAGCCCGCCGCGTTCGACCTGCCCCGCCTCAACGGAGACGGCCGCATCCGCCTCGCGGACTACCGGGGCAAACCGGTCGTCGTGAACTTCTTCGCCTCCTGGTGCACCGCGTGTGACGCCGAACTGCCCGGCTTCGCCCGGGTCTCAACCGAGTTGAAGGACCAGGTCACCTTCGTCGGCGTCAACGCCCTCGAAACCGGCGACCGGCTGCTTATGCCGCGGCGTCACCACATCACGTGGTGGCCCCTCGCCCGTGACATCGGCGGCGCCCAGGGCAGCGGTCTGCACGACGCGCTCGGCGGCGGTTCCAGCATGCCGCTCACCGCGTTCTACGACTCCGACGGCAAACTCCTCGCCGTCGAACGCGCCGCGCTGCCTGAGGAAGCGCTGCGGGCCGAAATCCGCCAACTCTTCGGCACCGAGGTGCAATCCAGCGGCGCGGCCTAACTCGTGTGTGGTCGCCAATGCCCGAGCCGACACTACCGGTGCAGCGCTCGGCCCGTCGCGGCGTACGCTGCCTCCGATGAGCGACCAGGAGATGCGCGCCGCGGTCGACGGTGTGCCGGTCCCCGACCTGGGCGAGGCCGCCTTCACCGTGCCGCCGGCGTTGGCCGACGCCACGGTCGCGATCATCACGACCGCTGCCCTGCACCT
>JACCXE010000386.1 GCA_013697265.1 Actinomycetota bacterium
CTGAAGTCGGTGAAGCAACACCTTCACACCGACGAGTTCCTGCGCGTGCGTATCGGCATCGGCAAGCCGCCGGGCAAGCAGCACGGCGCGAACCACGTCTTGAAGAAGCCGACCAAGGCCGAGGCTCAAGCGCTGGCCGTGACGATCGAAGAGGCGGCCGACGCCGTCGAGTTGATCGTCGCGAAGGGTATGGCCGCGGCGATGAACGTCGTCAACAGCCGTGACTGATACCGCCACCACCGAACTTGTGGCGCCCCTCGCCGATCTACCCAAGCTCCTGCGGGGCGAGCCCGCCCTCACCGCGTTGTTGGGCACGGGCGCCGCCCACGTTGCGGTGCCCGAATCGGCCCGGGCCCTGTTCGTGGCCGGCGTCGCCTCGCTCAGCGAGCGTCACCCGCTGCTGGTCGCCACACCAACCGCCACCGACGCGCAACACGTCGCTGCGGACCTGCGCGTCTACATGGGCGCCGACGCAGTGGACGTGTTCCCGGCCTGGGAGACGCTGCCCTTCGAACGGGTCAGCCCCAACGTCGAGACGATGGGCCGGCGCCTGCGCACGATGTGGCGCCTCAGGGAGCCGGCTGGTTCTGGCGGCAAGGAACGAACATCGCGCTCGCCGCGGGTCGTGGTGGCGCCGGTGCGGGCGTTGGTCCAGCGACTCGGCCCCCACGTCGAAGACGTCGCGCCGGTGTTGCTGGCACGGGGCGACGTGATCGATCGCGATGAGCTCGTCGAACAACTCGTCCACATTGGCTACCGCCGCGAGTACCAAGTGGAACATCGCGGCGAGGTCGCAGTACGGGGCTCGATTGTCGACGTGTTCCCGTCCACGATGGACGGGCCGGTGCGGATCGACCTGTGGGGCGACGAGGTCGACCGGCTGACCACGTTCGCCGTGGCCGACCAGCGCTCGACCGGCGACCTCGACTGCGTCGAAGTCTTCGGCTGCCGCGAGGTGGTGCCCACCGCCGAGGTGCGGGAACGTGCGGCGGGCTTGGTGAAAACGGCGCCGTGGGCCGCCGAGCAGTGGGAGCGGTTGGCCGAGGGCCACACCTTCGACGGCATGGAGAGCTGGTTGCCGTGGCTCACCGCCGACGAGCACGTGATTGCCGACCTGTTGCCGAGCGACGCCTTGGTGCTGCTGTTCGACCCCCGCCGCATGCGCGACCGGGCCGCTGATCTGCTGGCCGAAGAGGAAAGCCTGGCCGCCTCGCTGGCCAAGACGTGGTCAGTGCCCGACGGCGAAAGCTTCCCGCCGCTGCACCTGCCCTTCGACCGCCTGCTCGCGCACACGACCGCACCGGTGTGGTCCGTCACCGCAACGGGTGAGGGCCCCGACACACCAACCGTTGAAGCCAGTGCGTGGGACACCGTGGCCGGTGACCCGACGCGCCTGGTGGAGCGGCTCAAAAAACTGACCAACGACGGCTACCGCATCGTCGTCGCGGCCGACGGCCAAGGCTCGGCGGCGCGCATCGAGGCCAACCTGCGCGACGAGGGCTTCGTGTTGACCGACGTCGTAATCGCGCCACTTGAGCGGGGCGTGATCCTGCCCTCGTCCAAGCTCGCGGTGCTGGCCGAGCCCGACATCACCGGGCGCCGCCGCGCCCATCGCACGGCGCGCCCGCGGGCGCGGGCCACGTCGGGCTTCTTCGACGACATGGCCCCCGGCAGCTACGTCGTGCACCACCACCACGGCGTGGCCCGCTACGCCGGCATGGTCACCCGCACGATCGGCGGTATCGAGCGCGACTATTTGCAGCTCGAATACCGCGGCAGCGACAAGCTGCTCATCCCCAGCGATCAGATCGACACGCTGCGGCCCTACTCAGGCGGCGAGACGCCGACCCTGTCGCGCATGGGCGGCTCGGACTTCGCCAAGGCCAAGGCGCGGGTGAAGGCCGCGGTGCGCGAGATCGCCCAAGAGCTGGTTGTGCTCTACCAGCGCCGCGTCACGTCGATCGGTCACACCTTCCCGGAAGACACCGCGTGGCAACGCGAGTTCGAAGAGGGCTTCGGCTACACCGAGACGCCCGACCAGCTCACCGCGATCGAAGCGGTGAAGGCCGACATGGAGTCCGACAAACCGATGGACCGGCTGCTGTGTGGCGACGTCGGATTCGGCAAAACCGAAGTGGCGTTGCGCGCCGCTTTCAAAGCGGTGCAAGACGGCAAGCAGGTCGCGGTGCTGGTTCCCACCACCCTGCTGGCCCAACAGCACGGCCAGACGTTCTCGCAGCGCCTCGCCGGCTACCCCGTGCGGGTAGAGGTGCTGTCGCGTTTCCTTACGCCGGCGCAGGCCAAGAAGGTAACGGCGGGCGTGCGCGACGGGTCGGTCGACATCGTGATCGGCACGCACCGGCTGCTGTCCCAAGACGTCGAGTTCCAACGCCTCGGTCTGCTGGTCGTCGACGAGGAACAACGCTTCGGGGTGCAGCACAAGGAGTCGATCAAGAAGCTCAAGGTCGACGTCGACGTGTTGACGCTGTCGGCCACGCCCATCCCCCGCACGCTCGAAATGAGCCTCACCGGGATCCGCGACCTGAGCATCTTGTTGACCCCGCCCGCCGACCGGCAACCCATCCTCACCTACGTCGGCGAATACGACGAGCGGGCCGTGAGCGAAGCGCTGCGGCGCGAGTTGCTGCGCGAGGGACAGGTTTTCTACGTGCACAACCGCGTCGCCGACATCGAGGCCAAAGCGCGTGACTTGCGCGAGCTCGTGCCTGAAGCGCGCATCGGCATCGCCCACGGCCAGATGGACGAAGGCTCGCTCGAGAAGGTCGTGCTTGATTTCGTCGACGGCCAATACGACGTGCTCGTGTGCACCACGATCATCGAGAGCGGCATCGACATGCCTCACGTAAACACCCTCGTGGTCGACCGAGCCGACATGCTCGGGTTGGGCCAGCTCCACCAGATTCGGGGCCGCGTGGGCCGGTCGGGTGTGCGGGCCTACGCGTACATGTTCTTCCCGCCCGACCGGGCGCTGAGCGAGACGGCCTACGAGCGGCTGCGGACGATCGGCGAGCACACCGAACTCGGCTCCGGCTTCAAAATCGCCATGCGCGACCTCGAGATTCGCGGCGTGGGCAACCTGCTCGGTGAGAACCAGTCAGGCCACATCGCCGCGGTTGGCTACGACCTCTACATGCAGATGGTCACCGAGACCGTGGCCGAGTTGAAAGGCGAGGAGGTACGTGAGCCGGCCGAGGTCAAGCTCGACATCGACACCAACGCGCATCTGCCCCGGGACTACGTGGCCCGCGAAGACCTGCGCCTCGAGGCCTACCGCCGACTGGCCACCGTCACCGCGCCAAGCGACGTCGACGACATCGCCACCGAGTGGACCGACCGCTTTGGCCCGCCACCACCACCGGCCGACGCCCTGCTGGTCATCGGACGCCTACGGGGCGAGTGCGCGGTGCGCGGCGTGCGGGAATTGTCCGTGGCCCGCAACGTGGCCCGCGTCAGTCCTATCGAACTCCCAGCCAGCAAACAGGTTCGGTTGCAACGTCTGCATCCGAAGGCGGTTTTCAAGGCTGAACTGCGCCAGTTAGTGGTGCCGGTGCCGCCGAAAGAGGACTCGGCGCTGTTTCTCATCGCGCTGTTGCAGGACCTGATTCCCCTCGAAAACGAGGCGCCGGTAGGCTCCTCCGCACCGTGAGAAACCTACGTCTTCTTCTTGTCGCGGCTGTGGCCGCATCGATTTCGCTCACCGGGCTTGCCGCGTGCGGGTCGGCCGAGCCCTACGCCGCCAAAGTCAACGGCATCACGTTGAGCAAGGCCGGCCTCGACGATGAGCTCGATGCGATCCGGAACAACAAGAAGTACCTCGCCGCGCTCGAGCAGTCGAACATAACGGTGAAGGGCAAGGGCTCGGGCACCTTCGACTCCTCCTTCGTGGCCCGTGTGCTCACCCGGCGCATCTATCTCGAACTGATCCATGAAGAGTTCGTCAAGCGCAAGCTCAAGCTGAAGGCCGCCGATCTGACTGCGGCCCGCGAGCAGCTGCTGACCTCAGTGGGTGACCCCGCCGTGCTCGACGCGTTCCCGAAGGCGTATTACAACGAGATCCGCCGCACGACGGCCGAAGTCACCGTGTTGCAAGCCGATCTCGCGAATGCGAGCGACGACAACCTGCGCAAGTACTACGCCGACCACCAGGACATGTTCCAGCAGGCGTGCGCCGCGCACATCCTCGTCGAAGCCAAAGCCGAGGCCGACGCGATCGAAAAGGAACTGGCCAAAGCGGCGGACCCCAAGGCCACGTTTGCCGAGATCGCCAGGTCCAAGTCGAAAGACCCCGGGTCCGGCGCCAAAGGCGGCGACCTCGGATGCGCGTCGCCCTCGGGTTACGTCGAAGAGTTCAAGGCCGCCGTGCTCACCCAGAAGCTGGGCGTCATCGGCGACCCGGTGAAGACCCAGTTCGGCTACCACATCATCCGCGTCGACAGCCGCGACCCGGTGCCGCCGTTCGAAGAGGTCAAGGAACAGGTGCAGCAGGCTGTCACCGACGGCGCGCAGGGCCCGTTCAACGACTTTCTAAACAAGGCGTCATCGAAGGCCAAGGTCGAAGTGAACCCGCGCTACGGCACGTATGACACGAGCGGCGACTCACCGCAGGTCGTGCCGCCCAAGTCGCCCAGCGTTACCGACGGGCCCACAGACGCGCCACCCGAGGCGCCGTCCGACGCCCCCGCCGACGCCCCCACCGACACGACGGGCTAGTCCGATGCCTCGGGTGGAGGTGTGGGGTCTCGGTCCGTCCGACGCGTCGTTGCTGCCCGCGGGACTGCTCAAGGCTGTGTCGGCGGTCGACGTCGACAAGGTCATTGCCCGCACGTCGCGTCATCCCGCCTTCGACGCGCTGCCACCCGGTATCGCGACGTGCGACGACCTGTACGACGCCGCCGATTCGATCGAGGACGTATACGCCGCGATCGTCGGGCGCCTCGTCGACAGCGACGGCACCGTGGTGTATCTGGTGCCGGGCTCGCCCTTGATCGCCGAGCACACCGTCGAGTTGTTGCGCGACGTCGACGGAATCGAACTGGTCATCCACCCGGCGCTGTCGTTTCTCGACCTGGCGTGGGAG
>JACCXE010000290.1 GCA_013697265.1 Actinomycetota bacterium
TACGCCTTCACTCCAAGGAGGCCGTTGCGAATAATTCTGACCATCGCGTCGATGGCATCGTCGCGTTCGCTGAAGCGCAGGGTGAACACCGAATAAGGCAGCCGTTCGGTAACGGCAAGGAACGCCAGCGAGTCCACATTCGTGTTACCGAACCCGCGTTGGTCAAGCACGCGCGCGAGACGCGCCACCACCGCCGCCGCGACTTGGCGTGAGAACGCGGCCAGTGCGGGGTCAGACTCCTGCATCTCCTGCCACACGCTGATCACGCCGCCGTTGCTTTCGTAGGTGCCGAACCACTCAGCCGTCCACGCCCGCAGGTCGTCTGTTGAACCGGTGGACGGAAACGCGTCGAGCAGCTCGATCATGCGCAGCGACGCGCTCTCGGCCAGCACCCGGAAGAAGTCGTCTTTGTTCTCGAAGTACCGGTAGAAGCTGCCGTGCGACACGCCGGCCGCTTCGACGATGTCGTCTACGCGCGCCGCGAGATAGCCGTGCGCGGGTAGCACTTTCGCGCCTGCGTCCAACAGGCGCTGACGCGTTTTCTCACCGCGGGTACGCAGGTCGCGAGTGCGTGCGACGTGGGGCGGCGCCGGAACCTTGGTCTTGGTCGCCGTGGCGGGCACGACGTTCACGCCGTTGATGGGTCCGGCGAACAAGCGGTGCACGATCTGCGCCAGGCCCTGCACGATCTCGCGCCTGTCGCCCAGATCGCCCATCTCCTCCCAGTAGAAGGAGCAGCGGATCATCACGCCCACGATGCCGGTGGCCAACACGATCTGCGCGTCGGAAGTCGGGTCGATGCCGAAGGCCCGCAAGATCGCCGCGGCCAAGCGGTCGCTGATCGACACCGACGATTGACCGGTGGCGGGCTGATCGCGCGCCGCGGCCTGGAACGACGCGAAGATCGCCGAGTAGGTCTCGTGCAGCGTGGCGAAATCGGCGATCCACCGCTCGAGCGACGCTACGCCGTCGGCGTCGCTCGAGATGGGTCCAAGCCGCTCGCCCAACTCGACCATTTCGTGACCGAGACGACCGGCCAGCTTCCAGAACACGTCGTCTTTCGACGAGAAGTACTGGTAGAACGCGGGCCGCGAACAACCGGCTCGCTCGGTAATCAACTCGACCCGCGCGCCGTCGAAACCCAGATCGGCGAACACGTCTAGCCCGGCCGCGAGGATGCGGCGTTGGGTATCGGTCCCCCGCTCGCCCACGGTTGGGTTGGCGCCGAAGGGACGACGGCGAACGATGCCGTCCCCCTGCAGCACGTCACCAGCCAGCGCCTGCGGCGCCGCCCGGTGCCCGGTCGCGGTGTTCATTGTTCGCTCGCTTCGCTCCCTCACGTGCTGGCTAATCTAACAGCGGCGTCAGGTTTGTTCTTGGGAGCCGTGGGAGGGAAATGATGCAGGTAGACGATCTGATTCTGGTGAGCGTTGACGACCATGTGGTCGAGCCGCCAGACCTGTTCGAGGGCAGGCTGAGTAAGAAGGCAGCCGAACTCGCACCTCGAGTCGAAAAGCTCAACGACGGCACCGACAGTTGGGTGTTCGAAGGTTCGCCCTTACCGAACGTGGGCCTCAACGCGGTCGCCGGCCGCGACCCTTTGGAGTACGGCCTCGACCCCACCTCGTTCGATCAGATGCGCAAGGGCTGCTTCGACATCCACGAGCGCATCCGCGACATGGACGTCAACGGCGTGCTCGGCTCGCTCAACTTCCCGTCGCTCGTCGGCTTCGCCGGCACGCTCTTCTACACAATGGAAGACAAGGACGTCGCGCTCGAACTGTTGCGCGCGTACAACGACTGGCACATCGACGACTGGTGCGGCACCTACCCCGGCCGCATGATCCCGCTGGCCATCCCCCCCATCTGGGATCCGCAGCTCATGGCCGACGAAGTGATGCGCGTGGCCGACAAGGGTTGCCACGCGTTCACGTTCAGCGAGAACCCCTCCAAGATCAACAACCTCCCGAGCTACCACTCTGACCACTGGGATCCGTTCCTTGCCGCGATGCAGGAGACCGAGTCCGTGCTGTGCCTGCACATCGGGTCCTCGAGCCAGATCACCATCACGTCGATGGATGCGCCGATGGACACGATGATCACGCTGCAGCCGATGAACATCGTGCAGTGCGCGGCCGACCTCA
>JACCXE010000477.1 GCA_013697265.1 Actinomycetota bacterium
CCGTTCCTCGCCGCGATCGAGCCCCGCTACCGGCCCGTGCACTTTTTCAGCGCCGATGGCGTGCCGGTTGGCGCCGCGCCGGCCGACCTGGTTCGCCTCGCCGGAATCGGCGCTGAATGGATGCTGCGCCTCGGGGTGTCGGGGCACGATTCCGTCGCGCTCGTCGGCGGCGCCGGCGCCGGCATCGAGGCGTGGGAGCTCAGTGGCGGCACCCGCCGGGCGGGCGTTTCGGTGGCGGTGGTCGACGATCCCGCGAGCGCGGCGCGGCACGCCACCACTGTGGTCGCGGGCACGCCCGAGGCGATCCTCGCGGCATTGGCCGGCGGCGCATGGCCCGCCCTCCGGTTGGCAATCGTGTTCGGCCGCTCGGCTGAGCGCGTCGAACGAGCGCTAGCCAAGGCCGGCGGCGCCGACCAGGTTGCGGTGCGACGGGCATTTGCCGTGGCCGGCGCCCGTTCGGTGTGGTTCGAGTGTCGCGGCGGCGATGCGAACGGGTGGCACACGACCCCGAAAGCCGAA
The DNA here is from genome assembly GCA_013697265.1 of Actinomycetota bacterium. Taxonomy (GTDB): domain Bacteria; phylum Actinomycetota; class Acidimicrobiia; order Acidimicrobiales; family JACCXE01; genus JACCXE01. The sequence goes on from JACCXE010000477.1 coordinate 520, forward strand.
CACATCGAGGTCGACGGCGACGGCGAGGCGTTGTGGACGGGCTTGGGCTGGGCCGGCACCGTGTTCTTACGCCTGCGCACCGACGTCGTCGTCGACGCCATCGACGAATCTCCGTGTTCGGCCTGCGGCCACACCGGGGCCCGCCTGTTCTTCGGCGACGGCCGGGCCGCCCTGGCCCGCTGGTTGCGCGACGACAGCCGTGTCAACGAAGTGAGGCTTACCGGTGACGGCGCCGAGATGCTGCCCGTGCGGGCCGGGGCGAACGTCCGGCTCGTGTCCGACGCGGGCAAGGCGTTTCCCGACCAGCGCGTCAAGGTGATGACGAAGAAGGAGTGGTCCGGGTGACCACGCCGCAGCGTCTGGTGTATCTCGACCACGCGGCGACGTCGCCCATGCGGCCCGAAGCGGTCAGCGCCATGTTGCCGTTTCTCGGTGAGCAGTTCGGCAACCCGTCCGGCTCCCACGCAATGGCTCGAGCGGCGCGCACCGCGGTCGAAGACGCCCGCGAGGTGATGGCTCGCGAACTCGGGTGCGACGCCAGTGAGGTCGTCTTTACCGGAGGGGGTACTGAAGCCGACAACCTGGCCATCGATGGGGCCGGGGCCGGCCGACGGGTGTGCTCGGCCGTCGAACACCATGCGGTGCTGCGCCCGGTCAAGGGCGCGGGTGGAGCGACCGTTGCGGTGGACAGCGACGGTGTGGTCGACCTTGGCGCTTTGGCGTCGGCGTTGCGTGCGGACGACGCGTTGGTGTCGGTGATGTTGGCCAACAACGAGACCGGTGTGGTGCAGCCCTTGCGCGACATCGCGGCGATCGTGGGCGAATACGCCCCGAGCGCGGTGCTGCACACCGATGCCGTTGCCGGCTTCAGTTGGCTCGACGTCGGTGAGTGCGCGGCTGATGCCGACCTGGTTTCGATCAGCGCCCACAAGTTCGGCGGGCCCAAGGGAGTCGGCGCGCTGGTGGTGCGTGACGGCGTTCAACTTGCGGCGATGCTGCGGGGCGGCGGGCAGGAACGCGAGCGCCGCTCCGGCACCCACAACGTGGCTGGCATAGTCGCGATGGCGGCCGCGGCCGCGGCGACCGGGCGCGATCGTGACGCGGCGGTGTCGCGGGTCGGCGCGTTACGCGATCGGTTGGCCGCTGCGATCGTGTCGACGACAACCGACGTGGTGGTCACCGCGGCAGGTGCCGCCCACACGGCGGGCACGCTGCACCTGCTGGTCGGCGGGGTCGAGAGCGAGTCGTTGCTGATCGTGCTCGATGACCTCGGTGTGTGCGCGTCGGCCGGTTCGGCATGCGCGAGCGGCGCGCTCGAGCAAAGTCATGTGCTCGCGGCCATGGGCGTCGACCGCGAGTTGGCGAACGGCGCGCTGCGGCTTTCGCTCGGCTGGTCGACCACCGACGCCGACATCGACGCGGCGACCGTCGCGCTCCCGAAAGCGATCGAAATGCTGCGGGGGCGGTCGTGAGGGTGCTCGCCGCAATGTCGGGTGGCGTAGACAGTTCGGTCACCGCTGCGTTGCTGCTCGACGCGGGTCACGAAGTAGTGGGCGCCACCATGAAGCTGTGGGGCGGCCCGTCCGACCAGGGTTGCTGTTCGGTGGCCGACGTCGACGACGCCCGACGCGTGTGCCAGCAACTCGACATCGCGCATCACGTCTTCAACTTCAGCGAAGAGTTCGACGCCGCGGTTGTGGTGCCCTACGTCGAGGCGCACACGCACGGGCTGACACCGAACCCGTGCATCGAGTGCAACCGACACCTCAAGTTCGACCGCTTCCTAAAGCGAGGCGAGCAACTGGGCTTCGACGCGATCGCCACCGGCCATCACGCCCGCATCACGCACGACGACGGTACCTGGAACCTGCGGCGCGGTTACGACTCGGCGAAAGACCAGAGCTACGTGCTGCACATGCTCGGCCAGCGGTCGCTAGCCAAGACAGTGCTGCCGGTTGGCACAATGAACAAGAGCGCGGTCCGCGCCATCGCCGATGCCCGCGGCCTGCGTACCGCGGCCAAGCCCGACAGTCAGGACACGTGCTTCTTGCCGTCGATCGGCGGTCGGTCGACGTTCCTGGGCGACCGCATCCCACTGCGTCCCGGCCGCGTCGTCGACACCGAAGGCAATCCGGTCGGCGTCGTCGATGCGATCGAACTGGTGACGGTAGGCCAGCGTCGCGGCCTCGGCGTCGGGGCTTCGGCGAACCACGGCGAGGCCCGTTACGCGGTTGCCGTCGACACCCAGGCCGGTGTGGTGACGGTCGGCACGATCGACGACCTGTCGACCGAGGCTCAAGCGATCACCGCGGTGACGTGGACCCACCAACCGGCTCGGGCCGGTACACAGGTGCGCGTGCAGGCCAGCGCTCACGGCGCGAGCGAACCGGCGGTGTGGACCGGCGACGCGGTGCAGTGGCACGAGCGGCACCGCCGCATCGCACCGGGCCAGAGCGTGGTGCTCTATTCCGCTGACGATGATCGGGTGCTCGGCGGGGGAATCGCACCGTGAACGAAGACGTTGACGACGAGGCGGGAGCAGGTAGCAGCGCTTCCTTCTGGCCAAAACGTTTTAGGAGGTCGAGTTGAAGGTCGAGATCTGGTCCGATGTCGTGTGTCCATGGTGCTTCGTCGGCAAGCGACAATTCGAGCGCGCGCTCGAGCGGTTCGACCACGCCGACGAACTCGAAATCACGTGGCGGGCTTACGAGCTCGACCCGCGTGCGCCCGAGGTGCGCGAGGGCACCTACGCCGAACGCATCGCCCGCAAGTACGGCATGGAAGTTGGTGCGGCGCGAGCAGCGATGAGCCGCATCATCTCGGTCGGCGCGGAAGCGGGCATCGAGTTCAAGTTCGACTCGATGCAGCCCGGCAACACCTTCAACGCCCACCGCTTACTGCACTACGCCAAGACACAAGGCCGGCAAGACGCGTTCAAGGAACGACTTCTGCACGCCACGTTCTTCGAAGGCCAGGCGACGGGCACCCACGAAGTGCTGGCCCAGCTGGCGGTCGAAGTAGGCCTTGACGTCGCGGGTGTAGCCGAAGTGCTCGACAGCGAACTCTTCGGCGACGACGTGCGTTCCGACGAGCGGGTTGCCCAGGCGCTGGGCGTGACCGGCGTGCCCTTTTTTCTGATCGACGAGACCTACGGCATTCCCGGCGCCCAGGCGCCCGACGTGTTCTTGTCGATCCTGGAACGGGCCTGGGGTGAGACGCACCGGACCGTGCAGATAGTCGGTGCCGATGGCCAGGTCTGCGACGACGAAGCCTGCGAGATCTAGCCGACCGGCAGGTTTTCTGTCTCAGCCGACCGGCAGGCGTCTGTCCGCGGCTTCGGCCAGGACTCGGCCCGGCCGGGTCGGGGTGAAAAGCAGCCGAGCGGACGCCCCCGACTCAGCCCCTTTGCGGCCCGCGGCGCGAATCATCGGCACCTTCTCGGTGAGGATCAGTTCCACGGCGAGGCCGAGTGCGCCCTGGGTGAGGTCGAGCGAGTCGGTGTCGCTCGGCGCGGCGCGCATTGTCTCGATGACGGAGCGTTCAAACAGCACCGGGTCGGTAAGGCTCAGCGGGTCGTGCAGCACCACGCCGGCGGGCACGAACACGCGCCAGCGCCGGGTCCACCCGAACAGCGCCCGACCCGCGAAGTACGCCAACGCGGTGCCAACGATCGACACCCCGGCGCCAGCCGCCCAGCGCTTGTCGGCGAGGAGGAGCACCCCGCCGACGGGCGCGCCGACCACGACGGCCGATGCGATCCACACCGGACCGAGCAACAG
>JACCXE010000495.1 GCA_013697265.1 Actinomycetota bacterium
CGAGCATGGCGTCGAGGACGGCGTCGGACACCTGGTCGGCCATCTTGTCGGGATGACCCTCGGTGACGGACTCCGAAGTGAATAGGTAACTGCTCACGAATGACTCCTAGTAAAAGACGACCGATCAACTACGTGATCGGGTTCCGGCCATTCTAAGACCGGGGTATGAATTGCGTTCGCTGCTCGGAACCCGATCACTACGAAGTTGATCGGACGTCTTTTAGAAGCGCGACGACGGCGTCGAGCAGCGCTCGGGCCACATCGTGCTTGGACGACAATGGAATGTCGAGGATGGGACCGCCTGTGCCGATGAGCGTGACGGCGTTGGTGTCGTGGTCGAAGCCGACGCCGGGTGCGCCGACGTCGTTGGCCACGATGAGGTCGAGGTTCTTGCGTTGCAGCTTGCCCAACGCGTTGGAGGCGACGTCGTCGGTCTCGGCCGCGAAGCCGACGAGGATCTGGCCAGGCCGTTTGGCCTCGCCCAGGCCGCGCAAGATGTCTTCGGTGGGTTCGAGCACGATCTGGGGCACGCCGGCGTCTTTCTTGATCTTGCCCTCGGCCGGTGCGGCCGGGCGGAAGTCGGCCACAGCGGCGGCCATGACGATGACGTCGGACGCGTCGCGATGGGCCAAGACCGCGGCCTGCATGTCTGCCGCGCTGGCAACCGCGATGCGCTCGATCCCGCGCGATACCGCCCTGTCGGTGGTAGTGACGAGCGTGACGCTGGCGCCGCGCGCCGCCGCGTCTTCGGCGATCGCGTGGCCTTGCTTGCCTGAAGACCGGTTGCTGATGACTCGTACTGCGTCGATCTTTTCGCGCGTGCCGCCCGCGGATACGAGCACGCGCACGCCCTTGAGGTCTTGTGGAGCCAACACCGCCTGCGCCGCGGCGACGATGGCTGCGGGCTCAGGCAGTCGCCCGGCGCCGACGTCGCCCCCGGCGAGCTGACCGACCTCGGGATCGAGGACGTGCACGCCCCGACGACGCAACACTTCGAGGTTGTCTTGCACCGCGGGGTGCTCCCACATCTCGGTGTGCATGGCCGGGCACAGCAGGACCGGGGCGCGAGTGGCCAGCAGTGTTGCGACCAGCAGCCCCTCGGAGTTGCCGGTGGCGTAGGCAGAGATCACGCGCGCGGTGGCGGGTGCGATCACGACCAAGTCGGCTGACTGACCGAGCCGCGTGTGTGGGCTGGGTTCCCCGCTGTCGTACAGAGAGGTGAGAGCGGGCTCGGACGCCACGGCGGAGAACGTGGCGGCGCCGATGAACCTCGTGGCGTTCGGCGTCAGGACTGGCGCCACATGGGCGCCCGCGTCGACGAGGCGCCTACAGACCCCGACGGCCTTGTATGCGGCAATACCGCCACTTACTCCGAGAACGACGCGTCGCCCCGCGACAGACATATCGGTTCAGTGTCGTCGCAGGACGGAGGCTTACGCCTCGGGCTCGGTGACGTCCGCCGCGGCGGCCTCTGCGGCAGCAGCCGCAGCGGCGGCTGCCTCGACTGCGGCGGGCTCGACGTATTGGATCTTGCCGGCGGCGATCTCTTCGAGCGCGATCGACAGCGACTTGCGCGACGTGGACGAGACCTGCGGCGGCACGATGGTGCCGATGCCTTCAGCGCCCAAACCGTTGTAATAGGAGTTGATCTGGCGACCCCGGCGCGCCGCGAGGGCAACCAACGTGAACTTCGAGTCGACCTTGTCGAGCAAATCCTCGACCGGCGGGAACATCATCGTGGGCGGGCGTTCAGCCATGCGTGGTTGGTTCTCCTACTACGAAGGGTTCGGCCCGGCGGAATCGCCGGAAAGGCGGCCCTCCAGTATACGCCTGACCTCGCCGATAGCTCGGTTCAGGTCATCGTTGACCACATTGGCGTGCGCGATCCCTCGCCCGTCCGCCAGTTCTTCCAGGGCAGCGGCGACCCTTCGTTGGATAGCAATTTCGTCGTCGCCCCGTCCCCGGAGCCGCTCGGCCTGCACCTCCTGCGACGGCGGTTCGAGCAAGAGCATGAAGGTGGCGTCGGGGTATCGCTCGAGGATCTGGCGTGCACCCTGCACCTCGATCACCAGCACCAGGTGTCGACCACGGTCTGCCGGGTCGGGCACCGGCGTGCCGTACAGATGGTCGTGGTAGTCAGCCCACTCGAGGAACCCGTTGTCGTCGATATGCCGTTGGAACCTTTCGCGGTCGACGAACACGTATGCGTCGGGGCCATCGCCGGGCCGAGGCGCACGGGTCGTCCACGAACGCGAGAGGACGAAACGGTCGTCTTCGGCGCACAAAAGTTTGGCGATCGTGTCTTTTCCGACCCCGCCGGGGCCGGAGATGACGACGATCAGGGCTTCGGCTGGTCGAGCAGGCCGAGCAGCTTGGCCTTCTGGTGTTCGCCCAGCCCTTGAATCCTGCGGGTTTCGCTGACACCGGCCTCGTCGAGCACGCGGCGCGCTTTCACCTTGCCCAGCCCGGGCAACGACTCGAGCACGGCGAGCACTTTGATCTTGGCGATGATCTCGTCGTTCGACGCTTTCGCGAGCAATTCGCGGAAGTTGATCGACCCGAGGCGCAATTGCTGCTTCAACTCGGCGCGGGCTCTCCGGGCAATTCCGGCTTTCTCGAGTGCCGCGGCGCGGGCCTCAGGAGTGAGCTGGGGAGGAGACGGCATAAATCGGACGCTAGTAGGTCACCCGCTTCTCGTCACTGGTGGATCAGAGCAGGACCGACGCAGCCAAGTCGTACGCCTGCTGGGCCGCCGTTTCGGGGTTGGTCGACCCGGTCACCGTACGGCCGAGGAGGATGATGTCGGCTCCGGCCCGTAGCGCCTCGTCAGGTGTCGCCGGGCGACCTTGGTCGTGGGTGTCGGCACCGGGCAGCCGGATTCCGGGAATGATCGTGATGAGACCGGGGGCAATGCGGTTGGCTACGCCGATCTCGGCTGCTGCGCACACAAAGCCACCGCAGCCGCCGTCGCGGCCGATGATCATGCGCCGCTCGACCTCGGCCGGGTCGGCGATCTTGTCCGACGTCAGCACGGTGACACCGATCGGCACCGGGGTGTCGACACCGGCGATCGCGGCACCTTCGGCCAGACCGTGCACGCCGGCGCGAATCATTTCGACGCCGCCCAGGGTGTGCATGTTCACGTAAGTGGCGCCCAAACGACCGGCCGCGCGCGCTCCATTGGCCACCGTGTTGGGGATGTCATGCAGCTTGATGTCGAGGAACACCTTGAAGCCGGCGGCCCGGAATTTTTCCACTGTCGCCGGGCCCTCGGCGATGAACAACTCGAAGCCAACCTTCACGATTCCAAACCAGGGCGCGAGCCGGTCGGCGACCGCGGACGCCTCGCTCAGCGACGGGAAGTCGAGATTGAGTGCGAGGCGGTCGCGCACGGCGGGATCGATGCTCACGAGCGATGGGCCTTTCCGGTGAGTTGAGTGATGTTGGAGACGTTGTGATCGCGGCACCACGCCTGCAGACCTCGAAGCACGGTATGCGGGGCGCGTGGATCGGCGAAGGTGGCGGTGCCTACCTGGATGGCGTTGGCGCCCGCGACAAGCAACTCCGCGGCGGACTCGCCCGAGTCGACACCGCCGACTCCGACGATGGCCGCGTCGGGAAACGCGGCCCGCACGTCGTAAACCGCGCGCACCGCCACCGGGTGAATCGCGGAACCCGACAGTCCCCCGCCGCCGTTGCCAAGCCGCGGCCGACCGGTCGCCGGGTTGATCGCGAGGCCCATGACGGTGTTGACGAGCGTCACCGCCGACGCGCCCCCCTCGAGCACGGCGGCGGCGATGGAGACGATGTCGGTGACGTTCGGGCTGAGCTTGGCCCACCGCGGCCGGCCGCAACCGGCGGTCGCCTCGATCGCGGCGAACGCCTTCACCGGGTCGTGCGCGAACATC
>JACCXE010000503.1 GCA_013697265.1 Actinomycetota bacterium
ACCCGCTCGAGCGCACCGGGGCGCCGCGTGGCGCTGAGCGTCGCCTCGCGTGTCATCACCGCGATCACTTGGCCGTTGCGGCGCACGGGAATGCCCTGCATGCGCACGCGATCGGCCTGCTCACCCAACGCGACCTCGCCTTCGACGATTTCGCCGCTGCGGTACGACCGGCCTACGACAGGCCGGTCGATCTCGGTGACTACCCGGCCAACCAGGTCGTCGTGATGCAAGGTCTGACTGGTGCTCGGCCGCATCTGACCCAGCACCAGAAAGTCGCCATCGACCTTCGCAGCGAGCAGGACCAAGTCGCCGAAGCAGAGGTCGGCGAGCATGTTCCAGCCCCGCACGAGGCGTTGCAGGTGGTCGACCGCGTCAGAGTCGAGCGGCGTTTGCGCGCGTGCGAGTTCGGCAAGAGTGGCCATCTGCTACCAGATCTTGGCACCGAGGCGCAGCAGACCCCCGAGATCGGCGATGTCGGCGTCGAAGTACGGCACCGTCGCAACCACCTCAGGCGACGCCGCGAGTTCGTTGCGTTGCTCGGCCTCGCGCTGGGCGACCACCGTGAAACGCAGGTAACTCTCGGCGACTTCGTCGAGCACCCGGGCGACGTCAGCCTCGTTCTCGTCGGACGTAGCGGCGGCGGCCGCGACTTCCTTGGCCCGCTCATGCAGGCGCGCTGCGACCCGCGCCGATTCGGGATCGAGGAAGTAGAGAGGCAACACCTTGTTGAGAACGATCGCGCCGAGGTGCAGCTTGCGGTGCTCGAGTTCGGACACGAAGTACTCGGCTTCGTGCACCGGCGCAGCCTCGAGCGTGGACACGACGATGAATGTGGTGCGGCGGTCGCGCAACAGTTCGGACACCGACCGGGCCCGTTCGACGAAGCCGGCATACATCGACTGGAACAAAATGAAGAACTCGGCGATGTCTTGCAAGAACTGCGTGCCCAGGATGCGATCGGCCACTTGGTAGAAGGGCTTGCTGGCCAGACTGATCAGGCGTGACTTATAGGGCGCGATCAGCAGCCGCAAGAAGCGGCTGGTGAAGAAGTCCTCCATGCGCTCGGGCGCATCGAGAAAATCCACCGCATTGCGGGTGGGCGGCGTGTCGACGATCACGAGGTCGTAGGTGCCACTGGCGTGGATCTCGTACAGGCGTTCCATCGCGATGTAGTCGTGGCTCTGCACGAAGCGCCCGGCGAAGTTTTGGTACAGCTTGTTTTCGAGGATGGCAGTCTCGGTGGCCTTGTCGGGCGCGTGCCGGTGCACGAGGTCGTCCCAACTCTGCCGGGTGTCGAGCATCGCCGCGTACAGCTCGCCGCGCGGCTTTACCCCCGCAACCTCGAAGGCCGAGTCGGGCACCCGGGTTTCGACGTTGCCGAACCCTTCGAGGCCGAGCGCGTTCGCGAGGCGGCGAGCCGGGTCGACTGTGAGCACCAACACGCGTCCGCCGTGACGCGTCGCGGCCATCGCCGCGAGTGCCGCGGCCGTGGTGGTTTTGCCGACGCCACCCGAACCGCAGCACACGACGATCTCTTTCGCCGCCAGCAACTGCTCGATCGAACCGGCCCGCGCCGTGGCCTTCGCCATCAGTAACCCAGCTCGGCGGACAGGGCCGCCGCGACTTGACGGGTGGCCCGCATGCCGTGGGTGCGCAGGAACATGTAGGGCACGTAAAGCATCGGGATCGACTTCGGTAGTTCGTGGCGGAGCCGCTCGAGGTGCTCGGTGCTGCTGCGGCGCAGTGCGACCGCGAGCGACGCCGCCTTGAACAGGTTGTCGCCGCTGCCGCCCACCTCGTTCGAGATGGCCTTGAGGCGCTCCTCAGTGTTGAGGTCGTCGAACAGCTCCTCTTCTCGGCGGCCGAACAACTCGGGCAGCACCCGGTTGACCACGACGGCGGCAAGGTCGACATTGGTCTCGTTCTTCAGGCGGCTCGACAACTCGATCGTTTCGTTGACGGGCATCTCTTCGGGTGTCGCCGTGATGACGAGGCCGGTAACGGCGGGGTCTCCCAGCAACTCGACCATCCAGTCGGTCTGTTGCCGGATCAGACCCACCGAGACCAACTCGTTGATCGACTGGGGCGCGGCGAGCAGACCGACGATGTGGCCCGACGCGACCGCGTCCACCACGATTAGGTCCCAGTGGCGCTCGCGCACCTCCCAGGCGATCTTGCCGATGGTGAGAACTTCCCGGACGCCGGGCGCGGCGGTCGCCACGTACTCGAAGATGCGATTGAGCGGGCCGATGCGCACCAGCAGCGGAAGGCGCAGCTGGATGCTGAGGTACTCCTTGAGCGACTCTTCGCTGTCCATCGACATCGCGAACAGGTTGGGGCCGACCTCGCGCGGCTCGAACTTGGTTTGCCCGCATTCGAGAAACGACGACAGGTTGCCCTTGGCGTCGAGTTCGCAGACAAGGGTGCGCTTGCCCCGGTCGGCCGCGAGTTGGGCCAGCGCCGCAGCAGTGGTGGTCTTGCCGACCCCGCCCTTGCCGGTGACAATCAGTAGTCGCCGATCAAGCAGATCGGCGGGGGCGTCCATAAATCGCTACGCGCCGAATCCCACTTTGCGATCGGACGCGGCGCGACCCAGTTCGACATACGCGATGCGTTCCGAAGGCACGCCCACCGTCTTACCCCTGCGGTCGGTTAGCCAGAGCACGGGATTGTCGCCTGATACCGCGGCGTCGATCTGTTTCGCGATCGCGTCACGGTCGGAGTCATCGGGCAGTTCCACCTCGAGTTCCTTGCCGGTATAGATCACACCAATGCGAACGTCCACGAGGGCTACTCCTCCACTGCCGATGACGGACCCTGAATCGTAGGCGTCGGATCAGATAGCTCATTCCATCGGCCCCACCCGGGCGTTCGTTTGCGCAAGACCAGCCACAGCCCACACACGATCATTGTCAACAACGCGGTCCACTGACTGCCGGTTAGCCCAAGCCCGTGGGTGACGTCGACGCGGAACCAGTCCTCGATGAAGCGGTTCAGTCCGTAAAAGAAGCCGAACACCAGAATGAGAAATCCGTCGTAGTGCGGGCGCTTGCGCAGCCACAACAACAGCACGAGCACGAGAATCGTGAGGACAAAGTCGTAAAACGCGGGCTGGTGCACCAAGTGGCCGGGGCCGGCCACGCACGGCACCGCCGTCTGCACGTCCGGGGGCGGGCACCGGTAACCGAGAAAGAAGTCGGTGGCCTTGCCCAAGTGGTCGGCCACTATCAGGTCACCCATGCGACCGATGATCACGCCCACGGCCATACCGGGCGCCGCCGCGTCCATCACCTGCCAGAACGACAGCCGCCGCTTCTTCATCTCGGGCAGCGCCCACGCAATCGCGCCGGCGAAGCCACCGAGCAGCGAAATGCCGCCGTGCCAAATCTTGAAGATCTCGAGCGGATCGTCGATGTAGTCGCCCGGATGATTGAGGACATACGCGAGACGCGCGCCGACGATGGCGCCGATTGCGGCGCGCACCAACAGGGTGCTCACGTCGTCGGCGGTGATGCCCCTCTTTTCCGCTGCGGGCAGCATGACTCGGGCGCCGATGAGAAAGCCGAGAGCGATCCCCATGCCGTGCGGCGAAAGGCTGAGCGGCCCGAGGTTGATGTGGACCAGCGGGTGGTAGGAGATCGCGGAAAACACGGTCAGTGTTTAGTTGCTGAGGTCGCCGAAACCGATGTCACAGCGCTCGTCCATACTCAGGGTTGTGAGTTTCCAACACGCGCATGCGCCGATTCAGGCGGCCGACGGGGCCCAGCGGCTGGT
>JACCXE010000020.1 GCA_013697265.1 Actinomycetota bacterium
ACCCGAAACCACGCGGGCGGTGGCGCCCGCCGCGCTCGGGCCCGACAAGGTGCGCGACGCGCTGCAGCGGGCGATGTCGGCCGGCGCCGGCGTGTTGCGCAGCGCCGAGTCGCTCGCAGCCACAGACAAGGAACTGATGAGCCTCCAGGCCGCGATCCCGTCGTACACGCGCGACGACGAGCTCGAACTGAACAACCTGTTCACGGTCGCCTACGCGCTACTCGACGCAGCCATGGCGCGCCAAGAAAGCCGAGGGGCGCACACCCGCACCGACTACGCCGAGACGTCACCCGACTTCCGCTGTCGCCTGGTGCTGTCGTGAGACGCGCTTCGGTGGACCCCCCGATCGGCACCGTCCGCGAAGCCGTCGCCCGCGCACTGGCCGAAGACCTCACGCCGATGGGCGACCTCACCGCGTCGTTGATCGACCCCGGCGCCCGAGTGAACGCGGCAATCGTCGCCCGGCAAGACGGGGTGCTCGCAGGCACGCTGTGTGTCGAAGAAACGTGTCGGCAAGTCGACGTCGACATCAGCGTCAGCTGGCACGTGTACACCGACGGCGACCTGGTGTCGCCCGGCGACGTCGTGGGTCACGTCCATGGGTTCCTGCGATCGGTGCTTACCGCCGAGCGCACCATGCTCAACTTCCTCGGCCACCTGTCCGGCGTGGCCACGCTCACAGAGAAGTACGTCAGCGCAGTGCAGGGGACAGGAGTGCGCATCCTCGACACCCGCAAGACGACACCGGGCCTGCGTGCGCTCGAGAAGGCGGCGGTGCGCGCTGGCGGCGGCTTCAATCACCGCGGCTCACTCAGCGAGATGGTGTTGGTGAAAGACAACCACCGCGCCGGGCTGTCCATTACCGACGCGGTGAAGCAGGCAACCGAGGCGTGGCCGGCGCGCGCCGTGGAAGTTGAATGCGACACCCTCGAACAGGTCAGCGAAGCGATCGACGCAGGAGCGCGCATGGTGATGCTCGACAACTTCAAGCCCGATCGAATCGCCGACGCGGTTGCCCTCGTCAACGGGCGAGCGATGGTCGAGGTCAGCGGGCGTATGAACCTCGACACGATTCGCGACTACGCCCAGGGTGGACCCGACGTGATCAGCGTCGGCGCCCTCACCCACTCGGCGCCGGTGTTCGACTTCGGTCTCGACTTGGAGGCATGACGCGTGCTGCTTGCGATTGACGCCGGAAACACCAACACGGTCATCGGGCTGTATGACGGCATCAACCTGCTCACCCCGTGGCGCGTCGCAACCCAGGCCGAGCGCACCAGCGACGAGTTGGCGCTGTTGATCACGCAGTTCCTCGCGCAGCACGACATCGAATTCGACGAGCACATCGAAGGCGTCGTCGTGTCCTCCGGCGTGCCCCGGGTTACCGCGGCGTTGCGCGAAATGGTGATGCGCTACGCCACGCAGGCGAACCTCATCGTGTTGGAACCGGGCACCAAATCCGGCATGCCAATCTTGTACGACAACCCCCGCGAGGTCGGTGCCGACCGCATCGCGAACGCGGTGGGCGCATACGACCTCTACGGCGGGCCGACGATCGTCGTGGACTTTGGCACCGCCAACACAATCGAGGCGATAAGCGAAGCGGGCGAGTACCTCGGCGGCGCCATTTTCCCCGGTATCGAGATCAGCCTCGACGCGCTGTTCGCGCGCGCCGCGGCCTTGCGACGCGTTGAGTTGGTCGAGCCCCGCAACGTCATCGGCAAGACCACTGTCGAGTCGATCCAGTCGGGCGCGATCTACGGCTTCGTGGCCCAGACCGACGGGCTGGTGCACCGGTTCCTCGACGAACTGGGCGACGCCACGGTTGTTGCGACCGGCGGCCTGTCCGGGCCGATCGTGCGCCTTTCGGAAACGATCGAGCACCATGAGCCATGGTTGACGCTGCACGGACTTCGGATCATTTACGAACGGAACGGCTCTTGAACAAATCACGCGTGGTAGTGGCGAGCGTGGTGATGGCGGCGGCGCTCGCGTCCTGCAAAGGGGGCGACAAGGTTTCGACGCTGGGCTCGTCGACGACGCGTTCGACCAACACGACCACCGCCGACAGTGCAGGGGATTCCACCCCTGGTGCGAGCACGACCGTGAAGAAGACGCCGACGACGCTGCTCAAACAGACTGGAACCACCGCGGTCAGCACGAAGCCGAACACCGATCATCTCGCCCTACCCAAGTCGGGCGAGTACACGTTTCGCGATACCACGTCGGGCGGAACCAACCCGGGCGAACGCGACACGCATTTCAACTTCACCGTCAACGGCCAGGTCGTTCGTGTTCAGCAGTCGCAGGTAGGCACGCTCAGGCCCGCCAGCTATTACGAAGATACCCACCGGGGCGACGGGCTCTTCCTCACCACTAGCGTGATCGCCGGCAGCAGCTGCGCCTGGTCGCCGGCGGCCGCGTCGTTGCCGCAATCGGTAATCGACGGCGGCACGGCGAGGACGGACTCGAAGTGCTCGGCCAAGATCGGCGCGGCCACTTACAACTTCGACCTCTCGATTGACCTTGCGTTCAAGCGTCTACGCACCGTCACCATCGGTAGCACCGAGTATCGCTGCATCGACATCACCCGGCGGCGCGTGTTCACGAACGCGGACGGCACCGAGACCGTGGATTCAACCGACACGTATGCGTTCAATCTCGGTATGCGAATCTCGGTGGACGAGCACGTCGTGGCGAAGAGCGGGTCCACGACGAGCGACTTCCGGCATAAGGCTGTGCTCACGGCGCTGCCGTCGTGACCGTTCCTTATCGCTTCGAACAGACCGCTACCGCGGCCGGCCTGCGCCACGACTACGGCGCGCTCGAGCCCGGTGCCGAAACCGGTGTCACCGTGTCGATCGCCGGGCGGCTCATGCTGCGTCGCGAGCAAGGCAAGCTCGCCTTCGGCACCCTCGACGACGCCACCGGGCGCATCCAGTTGTTCGCCGGGAAAGCGTGGACCGCAAACTTTGCAGAGTTCTGCCGCCTGTCCTTGGGGGACTGGATCGGCGTGAAGGGCGAGGTCGTGGCGACCCGCACCGGCGAGTTGTCGGTGAAAGTCGCCGAGTGGGTGATGTTGGCCGAGACCAAGCGCCAGTTCCCCGACAAGTGGCACGGCATCACCGACCCCGACCTGCGCTACCGGCAGCGCTACGTCGACACGTGGGTCACCGAAGATGCGCGCA
>JACCXE010000309.1 GCA_013697265.1 Actinomycetota bacterium
TCTTCGATCACGGCGCCCATGCGGCGGTCGCCCCGGCTGGCCAGGCCTTCGGCCAGCGTGGCCTTGGGGTCGTGCCACTTGAGCTGAGCGCCCTTGATCTTTTTCATCTCGTCTTTGAGCAACCAAATACGGCGCTGAAGCTCTTCGGACTTGACCTGGCCAAACCACTGGAACGGCGTTTGTGGCTTGGGTACGAACCCACCGACCGACGCCACAACCGTGGCCGCCTTGGTGTGACGGCGGCCGATCTCGGCGCAGCGACGCGACAACTCGGCGATACCGAGCACGTCTTCGTCGGTCTCGGTAGGCAGGCCGATGAGGAAGTACAGCTTCACCCGCCGCCAGCCCTGCGAAAACGCGGCGTCGACCGCGCTATAAAGATCTTCTTCGGTGATCAGCTTGTTGATCACTTGACGCATGCGCCAGGTGCCGGCCTCGGGCGCGAACGTGAGGCCGGTGCGGCGCACCTTCTGGATCTCACCAGCGATGCCTACCGTGAACGCGTCGACGCGCAGTGACGGCAGCGACACGCTGACCTGCCCGGAACATGCCGGGTCGTCGATGATGCCGCCCACCACCTCTTTAATGCCCGAGTAGTCGGCGCTCGACAGCGACGTCAGCGTTACTTCGTCATAACCGGTGCGCTTGAGCCCGTCGCTCACCATTTGACGCACCTGCGCGGCAGGTCGTTCGCGCACGGGACGGGTGATCATGCCGGCTTGGCAGAAGCGGCAACCACGCGTGCAACCGCGGAAAATCTCGACGTTCAGCCGATCGTGCACCACTTCGGTGAGGGGCACGAGCTGGTTCTTCGGATACGGCCACGCAGCAAGGTCGGCGATGGTTCGTTTGTCGACGCGCGCCGGCACGCCGTCGTAGCGGGCCGCCACCGATGCGATCAGGTGCCCGTCGTAGACCACATCGTAAAGCGAAGGGACGTAGACGCCCTTGATATCGCCCAACGCCCGCAGCACCTCGGCGCGATCACCCCGTCCCCCGTCTTTCCATGCCCGCACGACGGCGGTGATCTCGGCGATCACTTCCTCGCCGTCGCCGATCACGAAGAAGTCGACAAAGTCGGCCAACGGTTCCGGGTTGAACGTGCAGTGTCCGCCGGCGCAGATAAGCGGGTCGGACGCGGACCGGTCGGCGGCGCGCACAGCAACACCGGCCAGGTCGATGCAGTTGAGCAGGTTCGTGTAGACGAGCTCGGCCGACAGGTTGAATGCCAGCAAGTCGAACGACGCTGCGGCCCGGTGGGTTTCGACCGAGAACAGCGGCACGTCGTTGGCCCGCATTTGGGCTTCCATATCGGTCCACGGCGCGTACGAGCGCTCTGCTGCCGTCGCCGGCGCTTCGTTCAGCAACTCGTAGAGGATCTGCAGGCCTTGGTTGGGCAGACCCACTTCGTACGTGTCGGGGTAGATGAGCAGCCACGAAACCGTGTCCGGCTCGTAGCTCGGGGCGATCGCCCCGTCCTCACACCCGATGTACCTCGCGGGTTTCTGCACATTGGCCAGCAGCGCCTCGACCCTGGGCCACAGGGTCGTTTCCTGCGTCATGACGGCCGAATTGTACCGGCCGCAGGTGCCATCACATGTATCTAGGTGATCGTGACGCTTTGGAACATGCCTTTTTCGAGATGGGACTTGCCGTCGGCGCTGTCAGGGAGCCCGCAAGAAACGACGTAAGTGCCCTTCTTCAGGTTCAGCTTGAAGGAGTTGGTGCCGCCACCACGCCCCACGAGCGAACCGCCGATCAAGCTCAGCGGCGGCGCACCTTGGTGGGTCTTAAGCCAGTTCAACGCGTCGTCGGCCGTTTTGCCGTCGGCAACCCGGCCTAGTTGGTACTCGTGGTCTTGCTGACCCGAGTTCTTCACCCGCAACACCGTGGTGCCGGCCTTGAGCGACGGCAGCTCGTATTTGAACTCGGTGGCCGTCGAGTTCTCTCCGTCGGGTAAGGGCAGCGACGTGGTCGAGTTACCGGTGATCGTGATCGGGGCGAACATGCCCTTGACGAAATGGGGTGCGCCGTCGGGGCCGGGCACGAAGCACATGAACGCGTAGGTACCGGCGGGGAGTGCCTGGGTGACCGTGGTCGATCCGCCCGGATCGACCACCATGGTGCCGCCCCCGACGGTGAAAGGCGGTGGACCCGCAGGCGCGCCCTGGCTTCCGAGGAACGCCTTGAGATCGTCAATCGTCTTGCCGTCGGCCACCTTGAGTAACGCGGCTTGGTGCGGTTCGGCACCGGTGTTCTTCACGACAACGCTCGCAAGGTTGTCGACGACCGCTGTGGCGTCGACACCGAACTTGTAGGTGCCGCCGGTGCTCTCGGCGGCTTCGACGTTGATCGTCGTCGGCTCCGGGGTGGCGTCGACCACGGGCCTGTCGTTCCTGCCGCAGGCAGCGAAGGTCAGGCTCAACAGACAGACGACAACAACGATCTTGCGCATGAGACCCTCCCGATCGATCAGCGCGTTCGACGTTAGTTAGCTGAAGCGACGCATGCCGACATTGAGCACGAGGCCCAAGCCCGCGAACGCGGCCAGCGTGGAGCTGCCGCCGTAACTGACGAAGGGCAACGGAATGCCGGTGATCGGCATGATGCCCATGGTCATTCCGATGTTCTCGAAGATCTGAAACACGAACATGCAAAGCACGCCGACACACACAAGGGTGCCGAACAGGTCGCGGGCGGTCGCCGCGGCGCGCCAGACACGCCAAACGATGAATCCGAAGAGCCCGATCAGCAGCGTCGAACCGAACAACCCGAGTTCTTCGCCCACTACCGTGAAAACGAAGTCGGTCGACTGTTCGGGGACGTAGGCGAGGTTGGTCTGCGTGCCTTTGAAGAGGCCCTTGCCCGTGATTCCACCCGACCCAATCGCGATCTTGGACTGGTTGAGGTTGTACTTCGCGGGGTTGACGTCATAGCCAACCCGTTGCGCGCTGTCTTGTTGGTCGAGGAACGCGCCGAGCCGGTCGAGCTGATACGCCTTCAGTACGCCGAGCTGCAACACGAGCACCACCGCGGTTACCGCGATCGCGGCGAGAAACGCGAGGTGACGGGGGCGGGCGCCGCCCACCGCGAGCACCCCGAGCAAGATCGCCATGAAGACCAGCGCTGTGCCCAGGTCGGGCTGTTGGTAAATCAACCCGATCGGTAGCGCCGACAACAGCAACACGCCGATGATCTGCCCGCCGGTTAACTGGCCCCGGAACGACGCACAGAACGCGGCCACACAGATAACCACGGCGATCTTCGCCCACTCCGACGGCTGGAACTGGAAGGGGCCCAGATCGAACCGGGCCTGCGTTCCTTTGACGCTGGTGCCGAGCGGGATCACCGCCAGCAACATGAACACCGTTCCGGCGAAAAGGTAGGGCGCCAGCGCTCTGAGGTTGCGGTAGTCGACCAAAGTCATCAGGAGCATCACGCCCAACCCGATGAGCACGAACAGCACCTGCTTGTTGACCGTGGACGTTTCCGCCAGGCCCTGGGCCTTCAAACGATGGCGCGTGGCCGAGAACACGACCAACGTGCCGAGCGAAGCGATCGCGACGGCGGCCACGATCAACGCGTGGTCGGCGTGGCGCCACCCTGCGAGAAACCCGCGGCCTTCTTGGGGACGGGAGGCGAGCATCAGTCGATCCCGCTCGCTACAACCACGTCGGCCGCGCTGTCACCGTTGAGGC